>CANQAQ010000020.1 GCA_947589275.1 uncultured Bacilli bacterium
ATCATAATACTCCTTATTATTGTGATTTTAATCATATTAATAAAAATAGTACCAACTGTATAAGTCGGTACTAACCTTAAATTCTAGGAATAGTACCTAACTCTGCAAAATTAGGTATTCCTTTTTTATTTTATGTAAGTTTCCTTGACAAATACATAATAACATAAAAATGACCTTTTTACAAATCGTTTTCTATTTTTACTCGTATTTTTCCGAGTTTCCTATCAATCTGGTGTCCCCGGGCAGAATCGAACTGTCGACCTATCGCTTAGGAGGCGATTGCTCTATCCTACTGAGCTACGAGGACAAATAACAAAATAATTATAACATGCATAATAAAAATAATCTATATTATTATAGATTATTCTTTTAATGCTTTTAACATTTTTTTCCAAAGATTAGTACTTGAATAGTTCAATATACCTTCTTTATATATTTTTAAACCATATTTTATAAGTAAATATATAACTACAATCATAAGTAATATTGATAAAATAACATCTTTAATACTTATTACACCGCTTATTAAAAGAGATGGTGATAATATTGCAGATATAAATGGTATATATGAAACAATTCTAATAAATAATGAGCCATCAAACATGGAACTCATTATTGCAAGATAAAATCCTACAAGAGATATTATTAAAATTGGAGTTTGTAATTGTTGAAAATCCTCCATATTTGTTGTCATAGATGCTAGTATACCAGCTAAAAGAGAATATCCTATTAATGTAACTAACATCAAAATAACTATAATTGGAATATAATTAGTTAAATTATTTAACACACCTGTAGTATTTAAAGTAGTCATAATAGTATTTATTTCTCCTATTTGCGTAATTGAAGATATATCTTTAACACCACCCCTTATTAAGATACCAATTCCACCATATATAGCTACTAAAATTGTTTGTATAATTATAAATAAATTGGCTGATAAAACTTTTGAGAAAAAATGTGTATTTACTGATACATTAGAAATTATAATTTCCATACTTCTAGTTGATTTTTCTTCATTTATTTCTGCACCTATCATTTGTATTACTAACATAATAAGAAAGAAAAATGGAAGTATTATTATTGGAGTTAATATACTCATAATAAGATTCATATTTTCTTCTTCTTGACTCTTATTTTTATCAATATATTCCCTATTTATAATTACATTTTTACTTATTTTATTTAAATTATCTTCGCTTATATTTAGTTGTTTCATACCTATATATTGTTTTACATGATTTATAGAACTTTGTATAAGCTGATATAAATTATTATTTATATATCCATAAGTTACTAATTTAGCATCAATAATGTTATCATCGCTTTCATTGATAACTATTAAAATATCTTCTTCTTTTTTTATCTTCTTTTTAGCATCTTTTTCATTTTCGTATTTTTTAACTTTATATTTAAGACCAGTATTAATTATACTATCTTCCTTTTTTATTGTATCAGATAAAATATCATATGTTTTATTTGTATTATCTACAATCATAATATTATTTGTTTTGTTAAAATCTCCACCAAAAAACATAACTATTTTATCTATATTGATAAGGGATATAGATAAAATTAGAAGTATTATATTAACAATAATAAATGTTTTACTTTTAATTTTTTTCCATAAACTAGTTTTAGTTAAAAATAGAAATTTATTTTTCATGTTTTTCACCTACTTCTTTTGTAAATATTTCATGAAGTGATAATTCTACAACTTCAAATTTAATTACATTTTTACATCCACAAACATATTTAAATATTTCATTAACGTATTTTTTATCTTCTATTTTAACTTCTATTTCATCACCTTTAATTACAACATTACTTACCCCATCTAGTTTCATAAGTTCTGATTTTGAAGTATCGGCTTTAATTAATATTTTTCTTTCATCATATCTTTTCTTTATATCCTTTAAATATCCAGATAATATAGTTTTGCCATGATCCATTATTATTAATTTTTCACAAAATAATTCAACATGATTCATTTGATGTGAAGAAAATATAATCATTGTACCATTTTCTTTTAGTTCATTTATTACGTCTATAAAAATATCAACATTTATTGGATCAAGACCACTAAATGGTTCATCTAATATTAATAATTTAGGTTTATGTATTATTGATGATATAAATTGTATTTTTTGTTTATTTCCTTTAGATAATTCCTTTATTTTCTTATTTTCATATTCTTCTATATTAAATCTTTTAAGCCATTTTCTAAGTTCAATAATTATATCTTTTTCATCCATTGACTTTAAACGACCATAATATATCATAAGTTCTTTAACTGTAAGTTTCAAAAGTAAACTTCTTTCTTCAGTTAAAAATCCGATTTTATCTGTAATATTATAATCTATTTTCTTATCATCTAATGTTATGGTTCCCTCACTTGGTTCTAATAAATTCATTATCATTCTAAAAGTTGTTGTTTTCCCTGCACCATTAGCACCTAAAAGGCCAAATATCTCTCCTTCATTTACTTCAAATGATAAATTATCAACAGCCTTAAAATCATCATAATACTTAGTTACATTTTCTACTTTTAACATAATTTACTCCTTTTTAGCAAGTGGTTTCATTACAATTATACTTTTATTTTTATGATTAAAACATTTATTAACATATTCTAATTCATTAAAATTTAAATTTTTATATTTAATAAATGTATCACTATTTATTTTTCCATTATTGCAATACTCATTAAATAAAAATCCCATAGTTGAATCAATTTTTGTAAAATAATAAACAAAATTAGATATCATTGATTTTTTTATTAGTTCAAAATCTTCCATAGATAAAGTTAAATTATCTAATTTTTCATTTATTATATTAATTATATTATCCGTATCATTACCTGATGCATCTAAATTCATAATTACATAATCGTCATATTCACTTACATCTATTCCTATATTACCATCTATTATATTTTCTTTTTTTAGTTTTAAATTAAAATCTGAAATTCTACCAAAATTCATACTTAATAGCATTTGCAAATATATCATAGTTTGCATCTTATCAAGATTAAATTTCTTAAATGGTAATTTAATTGAAATTGATACATTATTTTTAGATACATTATCATATATTTCTTCATATTCTTTAGATACATATTCTGGTTCTTCAATTACTTCTTTTTGTATTTTATTAATTTTATCAAACGTTTTTTTATTTTGATTATCTTTAATTTTATTTATAACATTTTCTTCATCTTCATTTGATACTACAATTAGGCACATATTAGCTGGATTATAAAATGTATTATAACATCTATATAAATCTTCCTTTGTAATACTATCTATATCATCAAATGACCCAACCAATGATTTTCCATATTTCAAATTTACAAATAAATTATCAAGAGATTTAAAATAAAAAGTTCTATATGGATCATCTTTATTCATAAGTGCCTCTTGTTTTATTATTCCTTTTTCCTTTTCTACATTTTCATCTGTAAAATATGGACTCTGAACATAATCAATAAGAAAATCTAAATTCTCATAAAAATTATCAGATCCTTTTACATAATATGTTGTAAATAGATAATTAGTAAATGCATTACATATTCCACCTAATGAAAAAAATTTTTCAAGTACACTTGGTCCTTTTTCTTGTTCAAATAATTTATGTTCTAAAAAGTGAGCTATTCCATCAGGAAATTTATGCATTTTATCTTCATTTATTGGAATAAAATTATCAATAAGTGCACCATAATTAGTTATAAAATATGCGCTAAAATAATTAAATTTATCTTTTTTTAATACATAAACATCAAGTCCATTTTCTAATTTTTCAAAGTAAACAACTTCATCTAATCCCTCTAGCTTAATTTTTTTCATTATCTTTATCCCCTTCAAGCATATATATAATACATAAACTTAATTTGTTGGCTAGTTTTATAATTTCATCTTTAGTAACAGTACTAACATTTTTCTTTCTTTGATCTAAATCATCATTATTAAATAATATACTATTTATTTTAGTACCTAATATAGAAAAATTATCATCTTCAAAACCTTTTAATATTAATTTCCTATATTTTTTAGCATCTTCAACATCTTCTTCAGTAAAATCACCATTTTTAATTTTATTAAGTTCTTCTTTTGTTGTTTTAATAACTTCATTTTTACTTTCTTTACTTATTCCAGATAATATAGTAATTAAACTTTCCTCTCTTTGAACAAGAGATCTTATATCATAAGCAAGAGATTTTTTTTCTCTTACAGTTTGAAATAATTTTGAATTATTACCAATACCAAATATTCTATTAAATATTGGTAATACTACATTTCTTTCTCTATCTGTCATATTTAAAATTTTATATACCATAACTAATTTAGATTGATTATTTTCTTCTATATCAGTTTTTTCTTTTATTTTTGACTCTTTATCAAATATGTTACAAATATATGGATTAATATTTTTATATAGTTTATCTTTTATATTTTCATTTATCAAATTAATTATATTATCATTTTCTATATTGCCAATAATAAATATATTTGCATTTCCTTTTTTAAATAATTCTTCATAATATTCGGCCATAATATATTCATCTAATTTTTCAAGTTCTTCCTTTTTTCCATTAGGAAAACTTTTTAAATTATCTTCATCAAAAAGTTCATGTGCTTTATTTATACTATAAAAATTTTTATTTTCTTTTTCTCTATCATAATAATCACTTAATGCTTTTTTAGCTAACATAAAATTTTCTTTTTCAAATTTTCCATCTATTATATTAGGGTTAAATATCATATCAAAATAATGTTCTAAAGCTTTTTTATATAATCCATCTTCAGTATATTTATCTTCCAAAAATTCTATATCAAACGTAGTAAGTATTGAATTATTATATATCCCATTTGAAATAGAAAAAGAAGAGCTATATAAATCATAGTTTTTTTTAGTAACTTCTATTTGATTTTTTAAGGTATTACTTGATGTTGTAATTAATTTTCTAAGTAAAGCATTCTTAGTTAAATTTTCTTTTTTAAATTCGTTAACTAATGTAAGAGATACAATTATACTTTTAAATTTTTTAATATTTAGAACATGAATATTATAATTATCATATTTATATACTTTATATTTCATAATATTATCTCCTTTCTATTATTATTTACATTAAAAACTATAATATGCTTTCAAGAGCTAATATAGTCATATTATCAATAGAATTTTGTCTTTCAGTTGCAGTTAATTCTTCTTTTTTATAATGAGAATCTACAACTGTTAAAAGACATGCACATTCTTTATTAAACAAATTTGAAATATAAAACAAAGCAAAACATTCCATATCTGCTGCTATTATATTAAGATTTTTAGGTATTCTATCTAAAAATTTATTTAAATCTGTCATATACCAATCAAAGCAATCAGTAGTACATATATTACCTTTTACAATATTTATTCTCTGTTTTCTTGCAATATCTTCTATTTTTTTATTAATTTCCTTTGTACCATATGAAATATTAACTTTCTCGTTATTAAGTGTATACGAATAATTACTTTCAGTATAACTACTTTCAACTAATATAATATCTAATAAATCAACAGAACTTGCATATGCACCACATGACCCAAGTCTTATTATCTTTTCAACCCCATAAAACTTATAAAGTTCATAAAAATATATTCCAGCACTTGGCATTCCCATACCATGTGCCATTACTGTTAATTTTTTTCCTTTATATGTACCAGTATATGCATATATATTTCTTATACTATTTACAAGTTTTATATTGTCTAAATATTTCTCAGCAATTTGTTTTATTCTAATTGGATCTCCAGACATAATTACTGTTTTTGCAATATCACCATTATTGGCAGAATTATGGGCAGTAGCCATATATAAATCACCATCCTATAATAATATTATAACATAAAAAACAAATCATAAAAGATTTGTTTATTTATTCTTCTTTATCTTCTAGTGAAACTAAAACTTCTCTTGGTTTAGAGCCATTTTGTGGTCCTATTATACCTCTTTCTTCTAATAAATCAATTATTCTAGCTGCTCTATTATACCCTAATTTATACTTTCTTTGAAGAAGTGATGCACTTGCTTTACCTGTTGTTATTACATATTCAACAATATCATTATAAAGCGGATCATCATTACTAACATCATCTTTATCTATTTGCTGCTTTTCTGGTTCTTTATCTAATTTCATGAATTCTTCATCATATACAGCTTTCTGCTGTGAAATTGTAAAATCTACTATTTTTATTACTTCTTCTTCTGAAATAAATGCTCCTTGTATTCTAGTAAATGAATTTGCTCCCATTGGATCAAATAACATATCTCCCTTACCAAGTAATTTTTCTGCACCTACTGAATCTAATATTGTTCTTGAATCAATTTGTGATGATACTGCAAATGCTATTCTAGATGGAATATTTGCTTTTATTACACCAGTAATTACATCAGTAGATGGTCTTTGTGTTGCTACTATAAGATGAATTCCTGCTGCTCTTGCCATTTGCGTAATTCTCAATATAGAATCTTCAACTTCTTTTCTTGCTACTACCATTAAATCAGCAAGTTCATCAATTATAACTACCATATAAGGTAAAAGTGGAATTTGTGATTCTAATGGTAAGTTTTTATTTTTATTCTTTAAATAATTATTATATCCTTCTATATTTTTAGTTTTACTATCTTCAAATTTTTCATAACGTTTCATCATTTCATCTACAACTTTTTGAAGTGCCATAGATGCTTTTCTAGGATCAGTTATAACTGGCATAAGTAAATGAGGGATACAATTATACATACTAAGTTCTACTTTTTTTGGATCAACCATTATAAGTTTTACTTCATCAGGTCTTGCTCTCATTAAAATTGAACTAATTATGCAATTTACACATACAGATTTACCTGAACCAGTAGCGCCTGCAATTAATAAATGTGGCATCTTGTTTATTTCCATAAACTTTGGTTCACCCATTATATCCTTACCAAGTGCAACTTTAAGCTTATTATCTGATTTATATTTATCATTTGAAAATGATGCCATCATTTCTTTAAATGATACTCCAACTGATACCTTATTTGGAATTTCTATACCTACAGTATTCTTTCCAGGTATTGGAGCTTGAATCCTTACATCAGTTGCAGCAAGTGCTAAAGCAATTTCACTATTTAATGCTTTTATTTTATTCATTTTTGTACCTGATTTTACTTCAAGTTCATATTGTGTAATAGATGGTCCCACATGTACTTCTTTAACTTTGGCTATTACATCAAAATCATCAAGTACTCCTTCTAATCTTTTTGCATTATCTTTTATAGTTGCTTCATTTTCTTTTACATTTTTCTTTTTAGGAGTATCAAGTAAATTAATACTAGGTAATCTATAATTATCATATTTATTACCAGTTCTTATTTGATTATTAGGTTTAGACTCTTCTTTATCAGATTCTGCATTTATATGAGTTAATTCATCTATTGAAGATATTTTTATTTTTTTATCTATTTCTTCATCATTTTCTTCTTCATACTCTTCATATTCATCTTCACCATCTTCATCTGATTTATTTCTAAATCCTTTAAACTTATTAACTATCCATAATATACCATCTCCGATAGATATATTAAGTATTAATACAACACCAACTATCATAAGAACACTTATAACAATTATACTTCCCATTCTATCAAGTAATATATAAAATATTGATATAAAGAATGCTCCAATTAAGCCTCCACCTGGAAAATTAACTTCAGTATTAATGCATTTTACAAATTCATCAATGGTATCTTTCATAGTGTTAAAAAATGTTGGATTATCATCTAAATAATTTATATGAGCGATTGCAAGTAATCCAATTAAAAATATATACATACCGATTAATCTTGTAGTAAAATATTTTGGATTTTCTCTTTTTACTAACATATATATACCAAATACTAATATAATTATTAACAAAATAAAATCAAAAGAGCCCATTAAAAACATAGCAAAACCTTTAAAAAGTGTTCCTAAAATATTTGCTTTATACCCAAGAAGACCAATAATTGAAATTAGTATAAGAACTATACCCTTAATCTCTATTGGATATTTAAAACCTGACTTAGATTCTTTTTTTTCTTTTTTCTTTGCCATGAAAACACCTCTACTATCTATAGATATTATAACATAAATAAGTATAAAGAAAAAGAAACTTTTTTAAGTTCTATATTTCATTTACTACAGTTATAATCATTGGTTTACATTCTGTTTCATTATATAAAAATTTACCAAGTTCATCTCTAATACCAGTTTTTATTTTATTAAACTCGACATAATTATTACTTATATTACTATTTATTACTTCTAAAGATATCTGTTTAATTTTATCTATAATTTCAGAATTTTCTTTAACATATATAAATCCTCTTGTAAGTACTTCTGGACCTGCTAATATTTCTTTAGTTTTTTTATTTAGTGTTGCACATATTATAACTATTCCATTATCACTTAAAAGTTCCCTATCTTTTAATACTAATTCTCCTATATCTTTAGTTGAATTTCCATCTATAAGTAATTCATCAATTTTTATCTTTTCATTTTCATCTACTAAATTACCATTTACGAAAGTTGCAACAAAACCATTTTGTTTAAGTAATATATTTTCTTTCTTCATACCAAGTGAATATGCTATATTAGCATTTTCAACTTGATGACGATATTCACCAATTACCGGAAAATAATATTTTGGATTCATAAGATTAATCATAAGCATTAAATCTTCTTGTGAAGCATGATTCAAAAGATGTTGTTTAGAAGATAATGTTATTACATTTGCACCCATTCTACTTAAATCATCACTTATTTTTACAGCTTTCTTCTCCATACCAACAGAAATAGGTTCTAAGAAAAATACTGTATCATTTTCATTAATCTTAATATATTTATCATATCCATTTATTATTCTCTCTAAATTCATAAATGGTTTTTCATTTTCATTAGATATAAGAATTATTGAATCTCTATCGTTTATATTATTTAAACTTCCTATTTTATCTTTATCAAAACTTACATAACCTAAATCAATAACATGATTAACTAAATTCTGTAATTTTTTACCCATAATAACAATTTTTCTATGTGTTTTAGATACTTCATTAAATAATTCTTGTAATCTTGATATATGATTAGTAAATACAGTTATTATAATTCTTCCTTCATTATGTAAAAATACATCATTTATTGTACTTGATATTCTATTATTTGGCGCAGTATAACCAGTTCTATCTGCATATTCTGATTCACTCATTAAACATAGTACACCTTGTTTACCTATATATGCTAGTTTACCAATATCTGTTTTATATGGACCTGTCATACTAGAATCGAATACGAAATTACCAGTATAGAAAATAGCCCCATCTTCTGTATTAAGTACATAACCTACTGTATCAGGAACAGAATGAGTTAAACTTACTGGAAATATACTATTTTTACCAAATTTAATATTCTTATGTGCATGTATTAAATGTAAATTTTTAAAATCAATATTATTATCATCAAATTCAGTTTTTAATACCTCACATGTAAATTTTGTTGCATAAATATTTATATTTGGAAGTTCTCTTACTATATCACAAACTGCACCCATATATTTTTCATGTGCATGTGTAATAAATATACCTTTTATTCTATCTATGTTTTCTTTTAAATAAGAAAATTCAGGAATTATATAGTCAATTCCAAACATTTTATCAGTAGCAAGTTTAAGTCCTGAATCAAAAACAAATATATCATTATCTACATCAATAACATACATGTTTTTCCCACTTTCATTTAAGCCGCCTAAACTAAAAATTTTTATTTTACTCATTTTTTTCTCCTTTCATTTTTTCAAAAGAAACATATACCAATAATTATATCAAAAAAAAACAAATATTTAAAGTATTTGTTTTTAATTACATAATTGTATATTCTCATCAGGGTCATTATCAATATTTACGAATGTATAATCAAAATCATAATTACTATTAACAGAAATTTTAACATAAGAATTTCTATTAATAGCCTTACCTGTTATAGGATTCTTTTCATCTTCATCTATCAACTTATTATCAATTAATGTTTTATATGTAATTTTGCAACTAGAATTTACACTAGTTAATTTATTAGTAACACTTTCATATATATCATTATTTTCAGATACTAACAATTTAGTATTTTGTTCTATTAAATCCACCATATTATTATAATCTTTTATCTTTCTTCTATCTGCAACTTTGTTAACATTTACTAATACCATAGACAATATTATTCCAAGTATTGCTAATACTGCAAGTACTTCTATTAATGTAAATCCTTTTTTCATATCTTTCACCTACTATAAATATTATAATATAACTTTATTTTTTTTAAAAGACTAATTATAATACAATTTACAATCATTACTTTCATTTAATAAATCATCTATTGATACTATATTATATCCTTTAGACAAAATATAATTTATTGAAACCTTTATTTCATTAATATCTTTATAATTAAATACTAATATAGCACCATTAGATAAATTCATTTTTACATTACTTAATATATTATCATCTATATAATCTGATTTAATCATATACATTTGATAATCTTTACATAATTTTAATGTTTCATCATTTTTCTTATTTGTTAAACAATAATTAGATTCATTTTTTGTATTTACATTTATTATATTATTATAATATATCATATTTTTATCTTCATATTTATTATTACTACCTAAATAATATATATTATGATTGTTTGAAAGTTTTTTAATATTTACAACATTTTTCTTTAAATACTCACCATCAATAAAAAAATTTGCTTTTATATTCTTATTATTTAAATAATTAACTAAACTAAAATCTAAATCATCATATACTAAAAATATAATACTTATATTTTTTATTTCTTTATTACCACCTATTATATATTTATCTTTCATATTTGTATTAGTTATCTTTTCACTCATAACTAATAATTCTTCTTTATATTCACCTACATTTTTCATTTTTGTATAACTTTTATCAATATCTATATCACATCCATTAACACCAGCAATATATTCATCATCAATAATAATTGGATCAATAGATGCTACACTTATACTGCTTTTAGCATTTTTTATTTTTATCATTATAGGATCATTATCCCTAACAATCTTTGTTACTTTCTCAGTATAAAAAAAACTAAATCCAGCTAAAACAAGTATACTAGTAACTTGAATAAATTTTTTTAACATACTATTCACCTATAAAATTGTATGAATAAAAAAAAGAAATAATTACTATTTCTATTTTGTTAAATCATTTTGATTATTATCTGCATATATATAAGTAGCATTATCTCCATCTACAACTATTATATCGCCATTTGTTAATTTTATATATTTACTTTCTTCATTATAAGAATTATATATATTCATTAAATCAATATTATCAGCAGATATATAATCATTACTCATATAATAATGAAATTTTTCTATAGCAGCAACTTCAATATATTTTGGGATATTATTTTCTAAGCAATAATTTTTTATTCTATTTTCAATATTTATACCATTTTGAATATTACATTTATTACTTTGTACATGTGAATTTAAATTATATATGTACTCGTCACTTACAATATCTTTAGCACCACCATGAGTTCCTACTTCCATTTCAAGTGTTCGTATAGATCTTTTCAAATTTAATTCATCTTCATTATTTTTTACATAAAGCCCACTAGCAAATGTAAGTGCAGTAACACCAATTAATACTGCTTTCCCCATAACTTTCTTATTTTTAAAAACTCTTTTTTTAAATTTAGATATTGAATCTTTTACTCTTTGATTTCTTTCTTCATTAATTCTTAAATTTTCTTCATATTTTTTCATTTCTTCCCTAAGTTTTTGATTTTGTTCATGTATATAATTTTTTGATTCTGTTTCCATTTTAAAACCTCCTAATTTACATTTTCATATGCATTCATTATCTTATTATGAATCCCTGGCTCAACATAATCTATTGCATTCATTGTTATTTCTAAAGCCTTTTTATATGAACCTTGATAAAATAACTTTTCTGCAATTTCTAATCCCTCATTAACTTTTGGTTTTGAACTTCTATATCTATTACCATAAACTATAGTTTCTTCAAGCATAACTATCGTTTTAAGTAAGGAATTAGTTGTATTAAACACTTTAAATACTAAATCTCTTGCAGTATCTACTCTTATGTTTAGTATTTCTATATTTATAGGTTTTTTATTAAGTTCCTTTTGAATTTCTTTTATTGCGTCACTTGCATCTTTAAGTTCTACAAAATAATTATCAGGAAGTACTGGTATATTATATAGTCTTATTCTATTTCTTGATTTTTTAAGTAAATCCTTAATACTATCAAGTTGTTCTCTTGCCCTTATTTCATCATCCTTCATACTACCAATATTTTTTAAATCATAATTAAGAGTTTCATCTAGTTTAGATATTTTTATTATTAAAATATCTAATTCTTTAACCATCTTTGAATATGGAAAAGTATGATTTTTGTTACAATCCATTAAATTATTATATGCATTTTTTAAATTATCAATTTCATTATTTATTACATTTAACCTTTCAATATCCTCATTTGATAAATCATATGTAGATTTTAAATCTGTTAATTCATTCATTATACTACCAATTGCCTTATCTATTCTAACAAGTTTTGCTTTAAATGACTTAACATTAGAATTGAAAGTTTTTTTAGATATTTTTTCAATTTCAAAATCATTAAATAATGAATCAAAATAATTTATTATTGTTTTTAACTCAAATATAACATCTTCTAAATTAAGCACTTTAACTCTATCTAGAATATTTTTTATTTTCTTTTCAGTCTCTTTTATATTATATTCAACATTTAAATAATCAAGTTGATACCTTTCACGTGTCATTTTTATATAAATGTTAGATACATCTTCTATTTTACCAGGTACTAAATCATTACACATTATTAATATTGCTGGAACCTCTTTAATAACATATTCCATGTGATCTATCATATCACTTATGCCTTTTACAAGATAATTAATCTCATCGTAATCCTTTTTTTCCATTATAATTTCAAATTCTTGAAATTTCTTTTCTATATTTTCAAATTGTAATTCTATTTGATTATTTACAAGTTCATACTCTGATTTATTTTTCTCATAATCTGCTTTTATTTTTCTATATTTAGTTTTTAAAACTACAATTTGAGCTCTATTTTTTTCTTCACTTAAAGTTATTTCTTTTATTTCAGATAAAATTTTATTTGTTTTTTCTCGTAATTTATATATTTTAAGTTCAATATCAGCAAGTAATATTCTAAGAGATTTATAATCTTTTGCTTCTAAATAATTATCAGCATCAAGAAGCATATCAGTTATCTCTGGAATATTTACATTTCGTATATCATCAAATCTGTCCTGCCATTTATCATATTTTATTTTCAACTTATCATCATGAACTAAAGCTTCAACTTTGGATAATTCATTTAATATTGGAGCACTTATAACTAAATTTTTTTCTTTTTCTAATTTATCCATTGTTTGTTTTATTAATTTATTTTGTCTAGAATTCTTTATTACTAGTATAATAGTAAATAATATTGCAACTACAATATAAACTGTAATTATTATTAGATTCTTACTCAAAATAATCACCTCTACTATTATTTACATTTTACCACAAATTAATACTTTTTTATACCCATTTCTACATTTTTTATATAAATTTAAAAGATTTGACCTATTTTATTTGACTATTTATTAAATTATGTTATAATTAAAAAGCAAACATTTTGTAGCACTCTTTGATGTATATAATGTGTTATTTTACGTATAAGTATTATAAGTATCGTGTCCTTTTTAAGCTACACATGAGAAAGTATTAAAAATAACACCCTATTGCTGGCAAAGAGATACTTAAGGTTTGAAATCTTATAAAGGAGGATAAGGAAAATGGCAAGATATACTGGACCTGCTTATAAAAAAAGTCGTAGAGTTGGATTTTCAACACTTGAAAATGGTAAAGATTTAGCAAAAAGATCATATAAACCAGGGCAACATGGACAAGACAGAAAAGGTAAAGCATCTAACTATTCAACACAATTAAATGAAAAACAAAAAGTTAGATTTACTTATGGTATTAATGAAAAACAATTCAAGACTTTGTTTAATAAAGCTAAAAATATGAAGGGTATACATGGTGAAAACTTCTTAAAATTACTTGAAAGTAGACTTGATAATATAGTTTATCGTATGGGACTTTCAAAAACAAGAAGAGGAGCTAGACAAATAGTTAATCATGGTCACATCTTAGTAAATGGTAAAAAAGTTGATATCCCATCATATAGCGTTAAACCAGGTGATATTATTAGTATTAAAGAATCATCAAAAGATCATAAAGCTATAAAAGAAGCTTTAGAATCAATAAATACTAGAGTTGAATATGTTTCATTTGATGATAAAAAACTTGAAGGAACATATATTAGATATCCTGAAAGAAGTGAACTTAGTGCTGATATAAATGAAGCATTAATTGTTGAATTTTATAGTAGATAACAAAAAAAATCCAGACACATCTGGATTTTTTTTAATCAAATGTACATGTACTATCAACTGCGTCTCTTGGAGCATAAAACTTTGATTGGAAAGTTTCATTAAATCTTGAACTATCTCCATCTATTTGTATACATGTTGTAAGTCCATTAGTTGCTGGAGCATTGATATCTGTTATATTTGCTGGAACTCTTAATTTTTTATAATAACCATATAAAGTAGCTTTATTTAAGGCAGTAAGTGGACTTAAATCTAAGTTTTCAACATAAAATCCCATCATTTCTAAAGTAGCTAGTTTTGGATTATTTTTAAACTTAATACTTTGTTGATCTTCCAATTTCAATGGTTGTGTAAGTTGTGATGTAATTTTTAATGATGTCAAATTTTCTAAATTTGAAAGATTTAATTCAGTTAAATTAGCCTTTATATCAATTGTTTCTAAATCATTACAACCTACTATATCAAATTTTTTCACGCTTCTTAAATCAGACATATTTATATTTGTTATTTTACTATTTTTTAATATAACTTCATTTATTCCACCTGAAATGGCCGCACTATTAATAAAGCTATTTATAAAAGTAGTATCATCCATCTCAGTAAAATTCACTTTATTTACTGTATTAAATCCTCCATTTAAAACAAGTTCAATTGTTCCATTTTTACCAATCCCTGAAAAATCTATATATTCATGTCTTGTATTACTAGAATCATTTAGTAAAAAGGCATTTTCTCCTATATAATTTAAATCTTTAAGTGGTGTAAAATCTAATGTTGTTATGTTTGAATAACTAAAAGCATTAGCTTCTATTCGTTTAAGATTTGGCATACCTGAGAAATCTACTGATGTTAACTTATTTCTACTAAATGCAGAATCTTTAATTGTTTCTAATTTTGGTAAGTTTTTCATTGTTAATTTACTAAAATCAGGATTAGCAAAAAATACATAATCACATATTTCAGTTAAATTTGGTAGATTTTCTATTGTTAATTCACTAAGTCCTATATTAGAAAAATATCTCTGACTACTTTCTCCAATCTTTTCTAGATTTTCCAAATTCTTTAGAGTTACTTTACCTATTTTTGAACTACTAAAATTTGGTAAACTACTAATACCTACATTATCTATTACTAATTCACCTATATTTAAAATTGAAGAATCTATATTTTCTAAATTTGATAAATTTTCTATAGTTAGTTTTGGACCATTATAATTATTCATATTACTTAATTTTGTTGCACTTGGACTACATGCTATTACAAGTTCACTATTTGTCGTTACATCAGAAAATCCACCAACATCAATTAAACCTACTGCATAATCCATATTAATTTTACCTATTATAGAATGGCTAAAACTACCTCCATTTATTTTCTTTATATTTGGAGATATTGTTACACTTTTAAATTGTTTATTATTAAATGCACTACCATTTATAGTAGTTATTGGTACACCATTTATTGTCTTTGGTATTAATATATCAACACTATCGCTACTAGGTCCAGTATAATCATATATTGCTGCTTCATTAGAATCATTATCAATGTATATCTTATAATCACTATTAACATAAAATCCATCTTCATCTGGTGTTTCTATTTTTAAATCTTCACCTTTATATGTACTTATATTTGAACATGCATATGTTGGTGTACTTTCTCCTTCTTCTCCTATTACTATATCATCTACTTCTAAACCACATTTTCCTTCTTCATAATCTGTAACTTTTGCTTCTGCATCACTATATGTCTTTTTTGCACACCATTTTTTATTATTTGATACTATTGCTAAAGCTACTTTACCTGTATTCGATAATAATACATCTCCTGAATTTGGCATTTCCCCTTTAAAATTTAGTTTTGGACTTCCTTCTTTATAATCTCCATTTTCAAAACTATATATCCTATGTTGGATTCCTTGATTTAAAAAATCATTTGCATATTTTAGCGTTGCAGCCTTTGCAATTAAATTTGCACTATTTTCAAAAGCCTTTCTTCTACTACTTTCTATTATGTCTAATATTTTTGGTACTGCTATTACCATTATTACTGCTAGTATTACTATTACTGCTAGTAATTCTATTAATGTAAATCCTTTCTT
>CANQAQ010000021.1 GCA_947589275.1 uncultured Bacilli bacterium
TGTCCTCCAGTTTGATAAATTCTATGATGTAAAAAAAAGAAAAAGAACAATATTAATATAATTAGACATTATTTTTATAGTAGCTAATTAAATATATATTATTCATCAAAAAAACTACACCGATTAAATATCGATGAACTAGTCAAGAAAAAGTAGACAATTAAAAACTACTTATTTGAACCCTAATTGAGTTCTGTACTCAATTGGGGTTTTATAATTTAAAGCATAACTTGGTCTATAATTATTATGATCTTCAATTATTGTATTTATATAATCTTCAACTGTTTCATAATCTTCTTGATTAAAATCTAAATACATTTCTTTCTTTAACCATCCATTTTTTGATTCGATTATTGGATTATCGGTTGGTGTTCCTATTCGACTCATTGACCTAATTATGGTATAATTTTTATGTACTTCTGAAAGTGCAATAGATGAGTATATGGTTCCTTGATCGCTGTGCATAATTGTATCTTGGAATTCATATCCTCTTTTTATTTTGTTTTCTAACATACTTTTTAAAGCTAACTTATGATTCAATGGATTACTACAATGTAGAAATGGTTTTACATCTGAACCGATAATTTCATCATTAAATACATCTATATAATATGTCCAATCGTATCTTTTCTTTTTAAACCAAATCATTGTTGTATCTGTTACAACTTTTTCTAATGGTCTTGTTGTTTTCCAATTTCCGGTTATCAAATTTGGATATTTTATAGATTCTTCACCAGGCTTTTTATAAACTGAATAGTGTTTTGCTTTACTTCTTATTTTTAAGATTTTACATACTTTATGTACTAAATTATCTGATACAATCCAGCCTGTTTCTCGTCTTATTATTGCATTTATTCTTCTATATCCATAACTTTTCTTTTTATTGTGTATTTCAATTATTAATTCTCCTAAATTTTTACGATTAATTTCATAATTATTCAAAACATCTTTGTTTTTTTGCCATTTATAATATCCGCTTCTTGATATATTCATTACTTCACATAAAGATTTAATTGAATATTCTTTACTTAAAATTTCTATTATTTCAAATTCTTTTCTTTTTATTTCTTGAATACTACAATTGAACCATCTCCTTTCACTAGGTATCCTTTTTTTAATCGTTCATTTTCTATTCTTAATTTCATATTTTCGTATTGAAGTATTTCTATATCAGTTAAATTATTTTTATTTTGATATTTACTTAACGGATTCCCTGGTTTTTTTTGATTTTCTAATGCTTCTTCTCCTTGCTCAACATATAATTTTGTCCATTTTCTAATCATACCAGACGACAAAATGTTTTCTTCTTTTGCTACATTATAGCTTGATTTCCCTTCTTCAATAACTTTTTTTACAATTCTTAATTTTTCTTCTTTTGACCAATATTTATTTGTTCCTCCTTTAGGTCTTCCCATCTTCCCATCTCCTTTATTTTATTTTAACAAAAAAATGTAAACAGTTTTTTTCTGTCTACATTTATCTTATCAGTTCACCGATTAAATATCGATGTAGTCTTTTATTTAATATTTTCTACTTCATCCTCTATTATTTTTTCTTTTTTTTCTTTTACTACCGCATCTTCTTCTTTGTTTTTTTCATCACTATCATTTGAAGATGAGTCATCATCATTTTTTGGTATTATTAAACTATTTTCATCTAATGGAGAACTAGGTAACTTTTTAATATTAGCAATATTCAAATTAATATTTGGATCATTACCTTTTAATTTTGGTAATTCACCACTTTCTACTTTAGATAAATCCCATATATCTTGCGACCATCCTAATGTAGTTACATAAAATTTTATATTTTTTACATTTTCTAATTTTATGCTTGTTATTGTACCCATAGGTACATTCTTTGATTCAGCAGTTTTACCTACATATTCTTCTATTTCGTAGTTATTTGAATAACCATTTTCAAAGACATTAGAATCTGTTCTTCCATCAAATTTATAACCATTATTATTTATAGAGAAAGAAATATTATTTTTTATATTAGCTTTTGTTACTATTTTACCAACAAATCCACCTGTATCATTGTTAGCACTTATTTCAACTTTAGCAAAATTATTTATTATTGATGAGTTATCTGCCCATCCAACTAAACCTCCAACATCCGTTGCACCTTTAACAAATCCTAACGCATAAGTATTAGTTAAAGTATCTCCATTAGCTTCTCCTGCTAAACCTCCTACTGCATTTGAAGTACCTATAACATTTCCATTTGCACTTGATGTAGCAATATAATTACCACCTTGTCCAAAACCTATAAGTCCGCCAATTCTAGTACTACCAGAAACATTAAAGTTAGTTGAGTGAACATTATTAATACGTGTATTTTGCATATAGCCAATTAGTGTTCCAACTTCTTTATTATTATTTGAATTTATTGTAATATCTGTAAGATTAATACCTTTAATAGAAGAATTATATGCATTTTTAGATAATGCGCCTAATCGTTCTTCTTTTTTATTTATATTTACTTTTTCTATTCTTAAATCATATACTTTAGCACCATTTAAAGTATTAAATAAAGGAATATTTAAATTATAAATCTTGTGATTTTCTCCTTTAATTACACCTGAAAAATTATTTATTACAGTATTATTTTCAGAATTATAATTTGAAAAATCAATATCATTATCTAAAACAATAGTATGAAATGGATTAGATGTAGCTGCTTTAATAAATTCTTCTTTATTATTTACATGTACATCTGTACTAGTTGTATCTGCATAAATATCAGTAGTAAAATCATTTGTAATTCTCTTAATATAGTAATAATTATTTCTTTTTACATTTGTACTTTGTTTTACATTTCTATCGTTATTTAGAGCATCTAATTTTAAGGCATTTTTATAGTCTTCAATAACTTGTTCTGCGTTAATATATTTCATTTTTTTCATATTTTCTTTCATCATATTATAACGATTAAGTTTATATTTTTTAAATGTCATATTTTGATCATTTGTTATTGCCCTAAGTGCTCCTAAATCACCATCTTTTCCATGAATATCACTATAATATTCTATATAACCATCATCATAACCTTTATATCCTAACATTTCAAATGCAAATTCTTTAAAGCTATATGAATCTGGTCTACCATTATCATCATGTGGTTGATACCAGCGTCTTGTATATAAACTATATCCACCATACCTATTAATTCCAACTGTAACATAATCAGTTACACCAGGTTTTATTGTAATTTGATTATCCCATAAATCTTCAACATTTTTTAACTGCATTTTTCTAAAATCTTCTTCAGTTAATACTTTGTATCTTGTTGTATTACTTGCATCTGTTTCATTACCATTTTCATCAATATATGATATTTTTACTGCTACTTTTGATTGTTCTTCTGGACTTAATTGTAAGAAAGCTAATGCTTCTAGATAATCTAGAAAATCTGATACTTCAAACATTTTTTGATAAAAATCATGTATTTTTTCACTCGTATTAACACGCTGTGGTGTTAAATTTGTTGTAACATTTGCATCTATACCATAATTTATTGAGATATTCATATTAATATCGCCATCTCCAAATGCTTGTGTAAGGTTACCATCTGCATAGTCTTCTCCTCCTGCACCTGTTCTTCGTCCATTATTTTTAAGGAAAAGTCTTGCATCCATATTATGTGCAGTTTCATGTGACCAAGTATGATATGTATATTCAGAACCCTTGCTTAAATCACCATCCATAAGTCCTTCTACTCTCCATATAATTGATGTACCATTTGCAGTTGCAGCATTATAATCATTATAAGCCCATACACCAACTACTTCATTAAAGTTTTTATGGAATGGTTCTTGAGTAGTATATTGATTTTGGAATATTAATTCACCATTTAAATCATATGTATATCTTTTATCAATCTGAATTGTATTTATGTCGTTAAAATATTTAGCATCAACTAATAATTTAGCTGCATTTGTATAATATTCTTTCATTCTATCTGAATATGTTTTTATTCTATCTCTTAAACTTTTCTGTGATTCAGCATTACTTGGATCAATAATATAAGTTCTTTGAGCACCAATTATAAATTGAGTTGGTGTAGAAATAATATAAGCAGCATTTTCTGGAAGAGTTATTATAGGTAATGCATAATTATACCATGTAGCATATGTACCATTTGGTTTTACATCTTTAGATTTAATATGATCCCATAAAGTATATTTAATATCATCTCTACCATCTATTTTAACTTCTGATAAATATCCTTTAAATTTACTTGCATACCATCTATCAACTTCTAAATCACTTAATGTAGTAACTAAATATTCAAGAAATTCTGGTATAGTCTCAATATTTGTATATTCGTAAAATAATCTATTATATGTATCATTAGTATTATTTAATTTTATATTATCATCATTTGATATAAATTTTAAAGCAATGTTATCTGGATTCATATTTCTATTAAATCCTTGCATATCAAATAATATTAAATCATTTATCATAATACCATCTATATCCACACTATAGAATCTTTTTAAATAATTATATATATATAATACTTTTTCTATTTTTTGATCTTTTTTAACTTCTTTTTCTATATAATAATCTACAGCTTCACTATTAGATATATTTTCATAATTACTATTAGATATATATTTTAAAACAAATTCTCTAAGTTCATTTTTTGTTACATCATCATAATATTCTTTATATATTCTACTATCTTTAGATAAAGTTAATTTGTCTAAATTATCTTCATAAGTTAAATTAGATAAATAATTTGTTAATCTATCAATAAGTTTTGAATTACTATCAATTATATAATGATTAAATGTATAATCTATTTTTAAATCACTAATTCTATAGTTTGCGACCATGTCATATGTATTATCATAACGAACATCATATGTGATTTTTTCTTTATTTTTAAATACAATTTTTAATTTTCTAATTTTATCTTTATCATCATTTGTTAAATATGTTACTAAATTACCATTTTCATCAATTGGAACTATATGCATAATTTCCTCATTGTATAATATATTATCTTTTGAAATATTTAATGAACTATTAACTATCTTTTCATTAGTATAAAATGGCATTAGTAATGATAAATTGTTATATAATATCTCTTTTGTTTTATCGTAATTATCTTCTTTTTGATATTTACTAACATTTTCTATTTTTAGTGTTGGTATATTATCATAAGATATATTTGATAAATTCCATACTTTATCATCAAACATAGCTTTATCTTTAAATAGTGATTCATTTACACTATTTTTATCAATACTAGTTATATTATTATTTGTACTTTCTGCGCCTAATTGATAATTATTTTCTGATTTTATAAATTTATTTGCTAAATTATTTCTAAATCCTGAACTTAGTGTAATATTATTTTCTATAATCAAATTACCAGTGTAAGAACATGCTAGATCACAAGATACTCCACCACTACCACTCATAGTAACTTTAGTATAGCTATTTGATATAGTAGATGTTCCTTTAATATCACCTACTAAGCCACCTATAAAGTTCCAATTACCTGACATTTTTCCATCAGCATAACAATTTTTAACTGTTGAATTTTCTAATACACCTATTAATCCTCCAACTTGTTGAAGATTCCATCCAACATTTAAATTTAATCCTTTAACTCGGCAATTTTCAATATTAGTTTTATCACTTACATAACCAATTAATGATCCTGTTTGAGCTTCACTACCATTTTTTGTAAATACATCTATTAATATATTTTTAATAGTAGAATTAGTTACTTTATTTGCTAAAGATCCTTGCGCATTACTTGATGGAAAATTAATATTTTCTAATTTTAAGTTTTCTACTTTACCACCTTTAATAGTATTAAATAGAGGTTTATTTAAATTTCTAATTGTATACCCATTTCCATTTAATGTTCCTTGGAAATCAACATCTATTAAAGTAGTTGAATTTGTTTTAATATTTGAAGCATCTAAATCATGACTTAATGTAAATGTTCCTTTTGGATTTTTTTCAATTTTAGAAATTAGTTCTTCAAATGTTTGAGGACGTACATCATTTGTTGCAAATCCTGATATAATTTTTCCAAAATAAATTCTTAAATCAGTTTTAGAGCTTTCTGAAGTAACATATTCATAATCAAGTAATAATATTAATCTCTTGTTTTCTTCTAATATTTTATTAATTTTTGAATAAACTGTAGGCATATCACTCATAGATATTTTAACAAAATATAAATCTTTATTTTCCTTTAAATCATTTATATCTACTTTTTCAACATCAATAGTATTACCATTTTCTTCTTTATATAAAGTAACATCAGTAATATTTTTTAATTCTATATAATTTTTATCTATAGATATAGTTTTATCTAAAATAAGCATATCATTATAATTATTTTTTCCATTATTTATACTAACATCGCGATCATAGTTTGCATAAACTTTAACAAAATATCTTGGTGTATTTTCTCGTATTTTTAATGTTATTTTTTCATTATATGGAAATTCCTCTATTAATTTATTATCTTCATTAAATATTTTAATTTTTATCTGATCTTGTAATTTACCAAAAACTGATATGTCATTATCGTTTAAATTAAATTCCATATTTATATTTTTATCAATTATTTCGTATTTAAAATCTTCAATTGTAACAGGATCTTTTAAAACTTCTACTTTTAATTTAATAGGATTTGTTAAAGTTATCTTTTTACCATTATTTAATACAATTTCGTTTATTTGAATATTTTTTAAACCAGAACTATTATATCCTTTCATAACTATATAATAATTATCATTTGTTTTTTCTATATTATATTCACTATTTTTAATAATTACTTTTTCTATAGAAAGATTTAAATTAGGATCTAATTCACTAGCATTAAATTCTAATTTTATATCCTCACCCTTTTCAAAATATTCATCACCATCAGAACTAATTGCTTTAAAATTAGTTAAATTTATATTTTCATATTTATCATTACTATAAAGTCCGTATGGTATTGTATAAATTAATTCATTTTTATAACTATTTTCATTATTATCTTTATCAAGTGTGTTAGTATCTAATTCATAATCCCCATAGAAATTTAAATTGAATGTTTTATCTTTTGTGATATTTTTAAATGTTACTATATTTTCACCTATTTTTATAGGCGTTTTATCACCATTTAATTCAACATTACCACCATTAAATCCACCTTTATCATCTACAACATTAAACCTAAAAGTTGCAGTACCTTTACTATAATCTTCATTTGTTATTTCAAGATTTTTAATAGTAGGTTTATCCTTTAATACATCTATTTTTACTATATAAGGTTTTACAGAGAAGAATTCATGTACATTATTATTATAATCTTCATATCTTAATTGTACCCTTGTAGCTTCTAATTTTAAGATTCCTGATTCACTTGGTACTGTAAAACTTATAGTAGAAGTGTATGGATTTCCTGTTTTATTAGCATCATAATTTAAACCATTTACCGTAACTGCTGCTACTTCATTATATCTATATTTTGATTTTATACTTTCATCAACATAAACTTCATAAGTAACTTTATACTTTGGTTGACCTTTTACTGGGAAAATAGTAGTTACTGTAGCATTTTTAATATAAACATCTTCTTGAGTAAGTATCTGTTTTTCCCCAATATTTTTATCATTATATGAATGTCTATCTGTACCTAGGTTATAGTTTGCTAAAAATTTAACCGTATAACGACCATCTACACTATTTTTATATGATAAAGTTACATTTTCTTCTTTATTAACTTCAATACTATCAATAATTTTGTCTGTAGAATCTACTAAAATTACAGTTAGTTTTTCTAATGTATTATCATAATCATTAAGTTTATATATAACATTAACTGTCTTGTCATTCTTATTATTTGTTAAATTAATATTACTAATATGTGGTATATTTTTTAGTACATTATATTTTAATATTATTTTTTCAAAATCCTTATCTTTTTCAAATACTTTTAGATTATTTAAACCTACTTTATCTATAGAAATAGAATATTCTCCAAAAATAGAAGTATCTAATTTATCTAATACAACTTGATAATTATTGCCATCTAATTTTGTAACTGCATATTCTTTTTGATCAATAGTAATAGTATCTACATTAAAGCCCTTATCATTAGTACTTTCAAAAGTAATAACTGGTTTTTCACCTTTTTCTATAGCATCAGTAATATTTACATTAAATATTTTAAAATTATATCCATTTGTTATTACTATCTCTTTTGAAACATTTAAATTATCATTATTTTTTTCTCCAGTTATATCATTTAAATAATTAGTATCTAAATCATACTCTACATCTATAATAACATTATATACTACATCTTTTTCGAATTCATACGAAATATGGTTTTCTTTTTTTAATTTTTTATTTATTACTTCTTCACCATTAGGATCCGTTACTATAACATTACCTTTATAATAACCATCTTTATCTTTAATTAAAGCATCATCTTTATCCTCTAATGTAAAATTAAACGTATTATCTTCATCATTAACATTAAACATATCTATATATGGTTTATCTTTTAAAACTTCAATTTTAATAGATGAATCTACATTAATTTCACAATTATTATCTAAAATTACTTTAGTAATTTTAACTTCATATATACCCTTCTTACTAGGTGCGACTAGAGAAACGTTATACATATTACCATTTTTAATAACGCCATATTTTTTATTATTAATAATTACTTCTTTTATAGTTTCACTTGGACTAACAGTTGCATCAAATTGTAAATTTATAGTTTCTTTTTTTGAAATATAATAATTATCTACAATTAAGCTTCCTAAATCAACTTTATAATCAACTTTATTAGCATTTTCAACACTTTCAGCTACATCTACTATATCAACATAACCATCATTATTTAAATCAAAATTACTATATGTTTTTGATATTTTAGATTGTTTTTTTGAATTAGTATTTGTAGATAAATCATCTTCTTTTTTTATACTTATAATATAATTTATAATATCTTTAGAATCCTCATAATCTATTTTCTTATCTTTATTTATATCTTTCTTATTATAATTAAACCAATTTAAAGAAAGTAATATTATAATTAAGAAAAGTGTTAAACATATAGATAAAATTTCTAATTTCTTTTTATTTTTTATATTATATTTATTTATTAATACCATTACAATTACTAATATTAAAATTAATATTAATGTTGTTATAATATTATAACGATTTGTAAATACTTTTATAATATTATTATCTTTTTGAACGTTTACTGCTTCTTTGTTTGAAGGAACTACTTCATCTACATTAGCATCTCTTGTTACTAATATTTTAGTAGTTTCATTAGGAAATTCAATTTTATTATTTCCATCAGATGCTGAAACATTATTTAATGTAACTATAGTATTTCCAGCAGGAGCATTTTCTTTTACTCTTAAATGTACTGTTAATATATTATCTGATATTTCACCAGTTTTATTTATCATACCAAATTCATTACTTGCATCATTATAAATAACATTAGACCATTCATTTAATGAAGTAAAATCACTTTCATCTATTGATTCAAATACAGATTCATCATAACTTAACGTTGCAGTTAAAGCATGTAATTTATGATCATCTGTAATTTTTATAGATAATGTAACATCTTCTCCTATATCTAATATATTTTTATTAGGTTCTATAGAAACTAAACTTTCTGCTAAAACATTTAATGGAAACATAAAAATCATAAAAATTAATAAAATAAAATATTTAATTTTACCTAATTTCATATAAATTCAACTCCCCTATTAAGCAGTATTAAACTTTAATATAATATTAAATGCCTGTTATTCTAGCAAAAAACCACTATAATGTCAAATTTTATATAACACTATTTTAATAATTATAGCATTAAAAAAGTAATATAGAATACTATATTACAATATATTTACAATTAAAAATGTCAAATATATCTTTTTTTATTCTTAATACTATTTACCCGTCTCTAATTACAACTTATTTTAATATATATTAAAATAAAAAAAGATACTTTTAAGCATCTTCTAATTTTTTTTCACAAGATAATTGTTGTTCTTTTTCTAAATATGCTCTTGTTAAACGATATTTATAGATTGTATTATCACCTAATATTACAAAGAAACATTTTTCATCTGGTATTACTTCATAAAACAATATTGGTTTTTGTAGGGTTTCAGCGGCATCAACCATTTCTTCAAAACTTTCTGGATAAACCTTATTTTTATATTGTATTTCATTTATATCCATACCACCAACAACAATTAATCGATCATATTCTTTTAATAATTTGTTTACTTTAATTTGATAGATATTTTTCTTACGATATTTGATAAAGATATATAAAGAATATCCTAATAAAATAAAACCTATCAAAATAACTATACTTGAAACAGTTAATAAAATTGGATTTTCTACTCTAGTACCAATTTTACTAGTTAAAATTCCACTGTTAGAAAAATCATCAGTAGATACTTCAATATCTATTGTTTGTTCTGATAATGGTATGGTTATTGCAAGTTCATTAGTTTTTTCTAAATTTTCATCAGCTCCAACATTTCCTAATATTTCTATTTGCATCTTTACAACTAATTTACTATCCGTCATCAACGCTAGATCTCTTTTATAAGCATTTGCATACTCATTATATAAGGAATATTTAATATCAACATCTTCATTAATTACTAAATTATTAGAAGATGATTGTTTTTTAGTTTCTTCTTTTAAAGTATAAGTTTTACGATGTAATTCTTTACCATCACTTCGGTCATTAATAATTAGATCACCAATAATTTTATACTTATAATCAAAATCTAAATTTTTATCAGCATGGATTTCATAATTAAATTTAGCATTAATAAAATTAATTAAACTGGCAACAAATTTCTTATCTTTCCCACCTTCAATAAATTCAGCATCTTCAAATTGATTTTCTTTTAAATATACTTTATAATTTGAATTACCATTTTCAGCATACCCAACATTTTGTATCTTACCATTTATAGTAATAGACTTACTTAGTAAAAATCCACCTAATAAAATAAAAATAATACTTGGCACGACTAATAAAATTAACCATGCTTTAATTTTTAATTTTTTTCTTACAGGTACTTGATATAATTTATCACTACTATAGTAGTTTACCTTCTTCATTTATTCCCCTCCTTAATTAAATTAGTTAGCCATACAGTTGGATATCCTACATAGGGTATTTTTCTCTTTACAACTCCAACTACATTTTCTTTTTTTACTGTCCAGTTATCAACAACATTTCCCTCTCTATCACCTTTAGTAGTTATTTTATAATCACTATTTTCTTTTTCTATTTTAATGATTCTATGGGTATATATAGAATTATTTATTTTGAAAACTAAAATATCGTTTTCTTGTAATTTATCTAAATGTTTTTGATAACTTTTATCAACTATAACAATATCACCAATATTAATAGTCGGTTCCATAGAACCACTACCAACGACAGCTACCCAAAATCTAAATAAATTACTAGTCAACATAATAACAACTAAAGTAATAACAATAATAATACCTACTATTATTTTGCTTACAATATTTTTATTTCTAAAACTGGTTTTCTTTTTTTCTTCAAAACGATAATTAATAATTATTTTAATTAAGATTGGAAATAAGAATAATATAATTGTTTCTAAATACTTATCTAAGTTTGGTAAGATTGGTACTAGATAAATATATGATGACATAATTAAATTATAAACGATACAATCACTATACCCGTACTTTTTTGCAAAATCACATAATAAAATATTTTTAGTAATACTTGGTAGTAAAATTAAAGTAAATAATTCAATAATATTTTCAATATTATTTGTATCGTAATGCTCTATGGCAATACTTAAATCAAACATCACGAATAAGATAATTGTTACTAAAAATAATACTCTACTTTTACTACCTTTTTTACATAAATTATAACGATATAATTCTGTAGCAAAAACTAATACTATTACAGGAAATAGATTTTTAATAATATTTATAATAGATAAACTATATACATTTTTATTAAAACCAGTATAAAAACCTATTCCATAAATTAATATTAAAAACGATATCGTAAAGAAAACTAATAATTTAATTATAGACTTCCTATGTTGTTTTCTTTCTTTTTCAAATCCTAACATTATATAAGTAATAATGAAACTTATTACCATCATTAAAATTATTAACCAATAATTTAAATAGTTCTTAATGAAAATATTAATAAATAATAACAGTATTGATACTATTTCTAATATTAATAGATTAATCTCACTTTTCTTCATGATTCACCTCTATCAAAAACAAGTAGGAGTAATATTTACACCATTATTCTTATTTTTGTTGATAAACAAGAGTTATATCTAAATTAGATATTTCAACATCATTTTTAGGTAAATCTTCACTATTAGATACGTCTTTGTAAGTTAAAGTTAATTTCATTGAAGCTTTTTGACCAGCATCCAAAGTATCACTTTGTTTCACTTCATCACCTTCACTATGACCATTTAAGTTATCACCTGAATAAACTAATTTATATTCAAGATATTTACAAACGTTAGTTGCATCAGTTGATGTACCACC
Organism: uncultured Bacilli bacterium; assembly: GCA_947589275.1. Lineage (GTDB taxonomy): Bacteria > Bacillota_I > Bacilli_A > RF39 > UBA660 > CAG-433. Next base: position 12,597 of record CANQAQ010000021.1, read on the forward strand.
ATCTGTTTCTTTACAAGTTGGTTCATTTTTGGTTAATGTTGCTAGAGTTGCATCAAAAGTACCAGTGTTTTCAACATTAAAGGTATAACTAATACTTGAATTAGGTTTGCTAAGTTCTACTTTATAATCACCTATTTTTGTTGCTTGTAATGAAGGTGCTGTAATTTCTTTAGCACTTCCAGTTATAATTTCTTCTGATAAATCGGTAAATTTAATTTCCCATCTATTTCCTTTAACGGTTGCTGTACCAACAATATTTAATTGTTGACTATAAGCTGCATAAACTAAACTTACTCCTGTTACTACTACTAGTAGTACAATTATGACCATTAATAATGTCATGTTACGTTCTTTTTTCATTTTTAAAATTCACTCTCTTTCTTTTTTATAATTGACCATATATTATGGCTACTTCCAAATTAGATATATTTACTATATCAATTGGAATATCGTTTCCGTTATATTTTAATTTTAAAATAACGGGTTGGCTTTCGCCTTTTCTTAATACATCGCCAGTTTTAACTTCACTATTATCTAAATAACTCAAAGTATATTCTAAATTATTGCAAACCATTGATTCTTCATCATGATTATTAGATATACTATTACATATTGGTTTAGCTATACTAATAGCATCAACAATGGCATCAATAGTACCATCGTTAACAATATCAAATTGATAACTTATACTATCTAAAGGAGAATAAAATTTTATATTAAAATTGCCAATACTTGTTGAACTATTTTGAATAGTTGGCTTGATAATTTCTTCAGTTGTTCCTATAATTTCTGCTGATTTTAAATTAGCAAATTTTACTTCCCATTTACCAGCATTGTTCATACTTGCATAACCACTTATGACTAATTTTTTAGTAACTCTTGCATAAACAAATGATACACAAACAATACTACATAATACTAGAACACTTGCAATTAAGACTGACATTACATTTTTTTTCATAACAATAGTACTTCTTTCACTTTTACCTCCTATCTATAACGAAATGAATCATTATTTATCCACTTAATAATTTATTCATAAACTTTCTCCTTTACATTTTTAATCTATATTAAACTGTTAGGTATAATTTTTTTATTTAAAATGCTAATACTAACCGAGTACTTATATGGGCTTCACCATTTCCTGTATCTCTAGCAAAATCAAATTGGCCTGCTAATACACCATCATAATATCCTCCACCTCTATGAAACCATGGATGTGTTGGTTGAATAAAATATGAATAATCACCATACCATGCATTATGTGGTCTTGGAATACCATCTTTATCAGCATAAGAATAAAATGGGCCAATTTCACCAGTTGCATCACCTATAGTTCTAAAACTATAATTAGTATTAACAGAGTTAACTGAATATAAATCAAAGTATTTGGTTTTTGCTAAATCAGTTTGAGTTAAACCACTTGCTACACCATCACGTGTTTTTACTCCATAAGTATCTATATAGGCGGCCATATATTCGTGTGCCCCACCACTCATGTCATATATTCCTGTTATGTTTCCAGTTGTACTTGCTAAGTAACCTGTCGAGGTATTATAAGGTTGTGTTTGACTTGCACTAGTACCATATGTCCCCGGATATGAAGTTTCATCAACACTTGATGTTGCTGCATAACCAGTTAAATGTGCCGAATTATTATTTATCCGAATTTCTTTACCTATTCCATATTTAGAATGAGATAAATATGCTACAGCTCCCCATTCGGTATTTTTCATCATGTGTGAATTTAGATTTCTATTATATGCATATAAAGTATTCCAAAATGTTCCAACTGTTTGTCCGCGCCAACATTCAACATTAGGTTTTACTATAACTCCAGATTTATTTCCAACTTCAAATTTGCCGACCCATATACCACTTACTCCAAAATTTGTAAAAGCAGGATGAGTATAATAACTTCCAACACTTTGAGTAAATGAACTTTCATTGGCTCCAAATCTAATATTAATGGTCCTAGCGATTGATTTTGGTGCTGAATTTATTGAAGTAAGAATATTATAAGAACCTATATCAAATATTTGATAACTATATCTTGGAATCCATACGAAATAACTTTCAATATTACTTTCTGGGATTGTATCACCTACATTAGGATTTTGACTACCTGTTAGTATTACGGCATTTGCCCATCTTTTATTTGTATAATTATACCATTCTTTAACTTCGTTGGCTCTTGTTACTGTTCCATTATCTGCTATATTGACTGGTATTAATTTATCTTTTAATACTGGATCGGCACTATTTAAAACACTTTCACTATATCTTGTATTTGTTATTTCAACATTTCTACTATCACTCGCTGTCTTACCTGTATTTGAAATTAATGTACAAGTTACATTATGGCTACCTACTTTTAATTCCTTTAAATTAGTTATGGGGCTATTACTACTATTACAAGTAACATTTTTTGCACCAATTCTTCCTACTTCAGTTGTATATGTTATTTCTCTATTTGCTCCTGACAAATACTTATCATCTAAATTTGTTATTTTAATAATTGGCTCTACATCTTTAATAAATTCATATTTTACAATTAATTCAGATTTTTGCTCAACTTCAGTATTATTGGTTAATGTTATTGTAATATTTTTTATTCCTGTATAAATATCATATTTTTTTGTATCTATATTTGTTGTTATTTGTTTGTTGGAATTATTTTCTTCTAAATTTATTAAAACATAATCCTCACTTGTCTTATTGGTTACTTCTACTTCATAGGTTATACTTGATTTAGTTGGCATTGTAACAAAAATACTTGTTGAATTTTTATTATATTTATTATTATAAGTTTCGTATGCCCCATAATTACTCTCAGTATATTTTAAATCTGTTATTCTTATATCTTCATCTACGCGTACTATCCCCTCCCCAGTTATTTGCATTTCTGTATTTAAAGTGGCATATATCATACTTAATGAACATACTATTACTAAAATTAACATTGATAACAATATTTTCTTCATATATGAGCCAACTTTCTATTATGGTCTCATTGTATCATTTGACCCCTACTATGTCAACCATTTATATGTATTTTATACCTCTTTACGAACTTTTTTATCGATTTAAAAAACCCATTTAATCCTAATGAAAAGCTAAAAAAAATATAAATTTTATTTAATAATAAATTTAAAATGTGATTTAGATATATTTTTGAAAAAAATAATCAAATTAATGAAAAATAAAGATAACCACTATTTGAAGTTATCCTTTCTAATTTATTATGAAACAACAAAATTAACTAAAAATTTTTGAATCATAAAAATCTCATTTTCTAATTTTTTAAATTTGACTAACAAGTGAAATATTGTTTTTTCCCATATTTTATAAAATTTTATTGAGGTATCACTTTTTTCATAACTTCCCATGGTGTTTTAACCATCCTTGGTTCTCCCATTTCATCTTCATATCCTTTTG
>CANQAQ010000022.1 GCA_947589275.1 uncultured Bacilli bacterium
GACAAACATCAACTGGTATCCAGGACATATGGTTAAAACCAAAAGACAATTGGTTGAAAAAATTAATTTAATAGATATAGTTTATGAAATTGTTGATTCTAGAATACCTATATCATCTAAAATAAAAGATATTGATGATATAATTAAAAATAAACCACGAATAATTATAATGACAAAGTCTGATTTGTGTGATTTAGAAAAGACTAATAAACATATTAAATATTATGAAGAACTAGGATATAAGGTAATACTAGTTGATTTAATAAATAATAAAAATGTTGATCAGATTAAGATAGTAACTGATGAAGTATTAAAGGATATAAATAAGAAAAGGGAAGAAAGGGGATTAAAAATAAGAACAGCAAGAGCACTTGTTATTGGAATACCAAATGTTGGTAAATCAACTCTTATAAATCGTCTAGCTGGTAAAAAGGTAGTAAGTGTAGGTAATAAACCAGGTGTAACAAAGAATCTTAGTTGGATTAGAATAAGTAAAGATGTTGATTTAATGGATTCACCAGGTATATTATGGCCAAAAATAGATAATGAAGTTCAAGCATTTAATTTAGCATGTTTTTCGGCAATAAAAGAAGAAATTTTACCTATTGACGAAGTTGCTTGTTATATATTAAAGTATATGTATAATAACTACAAGGATAATTTAAAAGATAGATATGGAATTGATAATATGGATTTTGATGATTTTTCTTTTGTCTATGATATAATAGGTAGAAGAAGAGGATGCATTATAAAGGGAAATGAAGTTGATTATGATAAGGTATCATCTTTAGTAGTTAGAGATTTAAATGAAGGGTATTTAGGTAAGGTAACTTTTGATGATTAATATGTATGAATATGAAGAAAAATTGGTTAATGAAGGGTATAATTATATAGGTGGCTGTGATGAAGCAGGTAGGGGTCCATTAGTTGGTCCTGTTGTAGCATCTTGTGTAGTTTTACCAAAAAATTACAAATGTGATGAAATAAATGATTCAAAAAAATTATCAGAAAAAAAAAGAGAACGATTATATGATATAATAATGAAAGATGCTATTTCTGTTGGTGTTGGTATAGTATCAAGTAAGGAAATAGATAAATTAAATATATATGAAGCAAGTAAACTTGCAATGATAAGAGCATATAATGAAGCAAATAAGAAAATATCTATTGATTATTTAATTACAGATGCTATGCCTATAGATAGTCTTGATATACCAGTATGTAATATAATAAAAGGAGATGCGAAAAGCATAACAATAGCAGCAGCATCTATAATAGCAAAGGTAACAAGAGATAGAATATTGTATGATCTTGATAAGAAATATCCAGAATATAATTTTAAAAAACATAAAGGGTATCCAACAAAAGAGCATATTGAAAAGATTAATAAGTATGGAATATTTAGTGAATATAGGACTACTTATAGACCAGTAAGAGATGTTATAAATAAAGGAATAATTAGAAAAGATAGTTAATATTATAAGTGAAGGGATAGATTTTATGAGTAAAAATTTGGTTATAGTTGAATCTCCAGCTAAAAGTAAAACTATAGAAAAATATTTAGGTAAAGATTATAATGTATTGTCATCAAAAGGTCATATTAGAGATTTATCAACTTCTGGAAAATATGGTTTTGGAGTTGATATAGATAATGGATTTAAACCTAAATATGAACCAATAAAAGGTAAAAAGAAAGATATTGCATCATTAAAAAAAGCAGTAGATAGTTCAGAGAAAGTATATTTAGCAACTGACCCTGATAGGGAAGGTGAAGCAATAAGTTGGCATTTAAAAGATGCTCTTAATATAGATGATGATAAGTATGAAAGAATTGTATTTAATGAAATAACAAAAGATGCAGTTGTAAATTCTTTTAAACATGCAAGAAAAATAGATGATTTAATGGTTAGAAGCCAAGAAACTAGAAGAATATTGGATAGAATAATAGGATTTAGATTAAGTAAACTTATGCAATCTAAGACTGGTGGAAAAAGTGCTGGTAGAGTTCAATCAGTAGCGCTAAAATTAATTGTTGATAGAGAAAAGGAAATAGAAAAGTTTATTAAAGAAGAATATTATACTATTAAAGCAATATTTAACGAATTTGAAGCTAATTTATTTGGCTATAAAGATAATACTAAGTTAGAAATAAAAAATGAATTAGAAGCAAAAGAAATTGTCAATAAGTTATCTAATAGTTATAAAATAGAATCATCAGAAAAAAAGAATAAAAATAAATCGTCAAAACCTCCATTTATAACAAGTACAATGCAGCAAGAAGCTTCAACAAGACTTAATTTTTCATCTAAGAAAACTATGAGCATAGCACAAAAATTATATGAAGGAATTAATATTGGAAATGAAACCGTAGGTTTGATTACTTATATGAGAACTGATTCAGTACGTTTATCGGATGAATTTGTATTTAATACATTAAAATATATAGAAGTAACATATGGTAAAGAGTATGTGGGTGTAAGAAAAAAATCCAAAAAGACAGAAAATGTACAAGATGCACATGAAGCAATTAGACCAACAAGTATACTTAGAACACCGGATAGTGTAAAAGAATATTTAACTAATGATGAATATAAACTATATAAAATGATATATATACGTGCATTAGCATCTTTAATGAAGGATGCAAAACAACAGTTAACATCTATTATACTTAATAATAATGATTATAAATTTAAGGTTAATGGAAATATTATTACCTTTGATGGTTATTTAAAAATATATGATGAATATGAAAAAAGTGAAGATAAAATAATCCCTGATATTGATAAGTTTAAAACTAACATATTAATTACAGATAATATAGAAATTAAACAACACTTTACAGAACCACCAGCAAGATATAGAGAATCATCTTTAATACAGGAAATGGAAAAATTAGGTATAGGTAGACCATCAACATACGCAACTACTATAAGTACAATAGTTGATAGAGGATATGTAAATATTGTTGATAAGAAATTTATTCCAACAAAAATAGGAATAGAAACAACTGAAAAATTACAAGAGTATTTTAGTAATTTAATAAATGTTAAGTATACTGCAAAAATGGAAGAAGATTTAGATAATATTGCAAATGGTAGTATAATATGGAATGAGTTGTTACAAGAATTTTATGATGAATTTGAACCAATGGTAAAAAATGCTTTTGATAATATGGAAAAAAAAGCTCCTGAGAAAATAGGAGAACTATGTCCTGAATGTGGTAAAGAATTGGTAAAAAGAAATGGTAAATATGGTGAATTTATTGCATGCTCAAATTATCCAGAGTGTAAATATATTAAAAAAGAAGAGAAAAAAGTGATAGAAGTATGTGATTGTATTAAATGTGGAAATAAAATAGTAGAAAGAAAAACTAAAAAAGGTAAAGTATTTTATGGTTGTTCAAATTTTCCAAAATGTAAGGAAGCATATTGGGATAAACCAACTGGAGAACTATGTAAAGAATGTAATAGTATGTTAGTTATTAAAAATAATGAAATTAAATGTTCTGCATGTGATTATAAGAAATAATTATTATTTCTTTTTTATTAACTAAACTATAATATTGACATAAATTACTAAAAAAAGTACAATAGTGTTATAAAGCGTTTATGAAAGATAAGTAATAGGTTATATTTATTTAAAAGAGAATCAGTGTTTGGTGAAAACTGATAATAAATAACTTATGAATCTACTTTCTAGTGTGATTAATATTCACCGGTTAGACCCGTTATCTAATTAAGTAAAAAAAGGATGGTACCGTGCTTTGCACTCCTTATTAGTATCATTCTTTTATTTTATAGGAGGTATTGTTATGAATAATGATAAAATAACAAAAAGAGATGTAGATTTTGCTAAATGGTATACAGACATATGTAAGGTTGCAGATTTAGTTGATTATAGTTCTATGAAAGGAAGCATGATTATAAGACCATATGGATATGCTATATGGGAAAATATGGTGAGTGTGCTTGATAAAAAGTTTAAAGAATTAGGTCATATGAATGTACAAATGCCAATGTTTATACCAGAATCATTACTTCAAGTAGAAAAAAATCATGTTAATGGATTTGTTCCAGAAGTTGCATGGGTTACACACGGTGGTGAAAATGAATTAGAAGAAAGAATTTGTGTAAGACCAACAAGTGAGGTTTTATTTTGTGACCATTTTAAAAAAATTATATCATCATATAGGGATTTACCAATATTATATAATCAATGGTGTACTATTGTTAGATGGGAAAAAACAACAAGACCATTTTTAAGAAGTCGTGAAATTTTATGGCAAGAAGGTCATACTATGCATGAAACTGAAGAAGAGGCAAGAGAAGAAACTTTACGAATGTTAAAAGTATATGAAGATTTTCAAAGGGAATATTTAGCAATGCCTGTTTTAGTTGGGAAAAAAACCGATAAAGAGAAATTTGCAGGTGCAGAAGAAACTTATACTATTGAAGCAATGATGTATAATGGAGTAGCACTTCAAAATGCAACAAGTCATTATTTTGGTCAAGGATTTGCAAAGGCATTCGATATAAAATATCTAGATAAAAATAATGAATTAAAAACACCATATCAAACTTCATGGGGTTGTACTACACGTATGATAGGTGGATTAATAATGACTCATAGTGATGATTTAGGACTTGTTTTACCACCTATGATCGCACCATATAAAATTTCGATAATACCTATTAAGTTAGAAGATGATATACTTGATGTAGTAAATGAGTTAAAGAAAAAATTAGATAAAGAAAATATTACTTATATAGTAGATGATTCAAATAAATCTGCTGGATATAAATTTGCAAATGCAGAAGTAAAAGGTTATCCAATTAGAATAGAAATAGGTAAAAAAGATTTACAAGATAAAAAAGTAACATTAGTAAGACGTGATACTCTTGAAAAAATGCAAATAGATATTAATGATTGTATAAATATGATTAAAAAATTATTAATTGATATACAAAATAATTTATATAATAGGGCATTAAAAAGAAGAGAAAGTTTAACATATAATTTATATAAATATGATGAATTAAAGTCTTTGTTAACAGCAGATGGTGGATTTGCATATGTTAATTGGTGTGGAAATGTTGAATGCGAGAATAAAATAAAAGATGATTTTGGATTAAAGTCAAGATGTATTCCACTTGATGATAATAAAGTAGATGGACCATGTATATGTTGCAATAAAAAAGCTACAACTAAGATATATTTTGGTAAACAATATTAAAAATAGGAGGTAATTAAATGTTAGATATTAAATTTGTAAGGGAAAATAAAGAATTAGTAAAGGAAAATATTAAAAAGAAATTTCAAGATAAAAAATTACCACTTGTAGATAAGGTAGTTTCTTTAGATGAAGAATATAGGAAGATTAAAGTAAAAGCAGATAACTTAAGAAAAGAAAGAAATGATATTAGTGATAATATTGGTTTATTAATGAGAGAGGGTAAAAAAGAAGAAGGACTTAGTTTAAAAGATAAAGTTATAAAAATTAATGAAGAATTAAGTGTTTTAGAAAAAGATGAAAATAAATATGAAGAAGAAATAAAACAAATCATGTATTTAATTCCTAATATGATTGCAGATGATGTACCTATTGGAGAAGATGATAGTAAAAATGTAGAAATTGAAAAAATAGGTGAACCAGTAGTTCCAAATTATGAAATACCTTATCATGCTGATATAATGAATAGTTTTAATGGACTTGATAAAGAATCAGCAGCTAAAGTATCAGGTTCAGGCTTTTATTATCTTATGGGAGATATTGCAAGACTTCATTCAGCAGTACTTTCTTATGCAAGAGATTTTATGATTGATAAAGGTTTTACATACTGTATACCTCCTTTTATGATTAGAAGTGATGCTGTTAATGGTGTTATGAGTTTTGAAGAAAAAGAAGCAATGATGTATAAGATAGAAGGTGAAGATTTATACTTAATAGGTACTTCTGAACACTCTATGATTGCAAAATTTAAAAATCAGATCTTGAAGGAAAATAAATTACCAATAACTATGACATCATATTCTCCATGTTTTAGAAAAGAAGTAGGAGCACATGGTATAGAAGAAAGAGGTATATATAGAGTACATCAATTTGAAAAACAAGAAATGATAGTAATATGTAAACCAGAAGATAGTGATACTTGGTATGAAAAAATGTTAAATTATACAATAGAATTATTTAGAAGTTTAGATATACCTGTTCGTAAACTTGTTTGTTGTTCAGGTGATTTAGCTGATTTAAAATATAGATCATGTGATGTTGAAGCATTTTCCCCAAGACAGAATGCATATTTTGAAGTAGGGTCATGTTCTAATTTAACTGATGCACAAGCAAGAAGACTTGGTATAAAATATAAAACGGAAACTGGAGAAAAAGTATTTGCACATACACTAAATAATACAGTATTAACTCCTCCTAGAATGTTAATTGCATTTTTAGAAAATAATTATAATGAAGATGGAAGTGTAAATATTCCAAAGGCTTTACAGCCTTATATGGGTGGAAAAGATAAAATATACCCAAGTAATAAATAAAAAGGATTAATAATGATTATAGATAGTAGTAATGTTATTATTGATGTAAATAATAAAAATATAAATAGAGTAATAAGAAAAACTAAAAAAATATTAAAATTATGTGATAAAAATAATTATAAATTAAAATTTAATTACTTAGAAAATATAACTGATGAAAGTAAATTATTTTGGATTAAAAATATTGAAAAAGCAATAAATATAAAAGATATTAAAAAAAGATATAGTTTTATTTATGATGTTGTATGTAGTTATATTGATGATAAATATAAAAAATATAATTATTGTGATTTCAAAGATGATATATGTATATTTTTTAGGAATAATCCAAATATATGTCACAAAAACGGATGTTGTTATAGTGATGCAAGAGGAGGACTTTGTAAGAATTTAAAAAATAATTCTTGTAAAATTAAAGCTATATCATGCAAACTATATTCATGTGAATATTTAAGAAAAAATAAAGTTAATTTTAGAATGAAATATATTCCATTAATTAAATATTTTTTTAATATAAAACAAAAATATTATATTAAATATAGTTTTTTTAAAGAAAAAAATTATGTTTTAAATAAATTGTTAGAAAAATGATTAATATAAAACTAACTTATAGTGTAAAAGTTAGTTTTTATATGTTATAATACATTATGTTTGAGGTGAAGTATATGATAAAACAAGCACATATAAAACCATCTTATATAGAAGCAAGAAAAAGAACAAAAGAACAAGTTAAAGTATTAACAGATGCTTATATAATGAATAATGAATTAAGTAAGATAGGTACTAATAAAAAATATTATATTTTAACATATGGTTGCCAAGCAAATGAAAGAGATTCTGAAACTATAAGTGCAATATTAGAAGATATGTCTTTTACAAAAACTGAAAATATGAATGATGCAGATTTAATACTTTTAAATACATGTGCAATTAGGGAAAATGCTCATAATAAAGTATTTGGTATGCTTGGTAGAATTAAACATTTAAAAGAAAGTAAACCAAATATTATTACATGTTTATGCGGGTGTATGGCTCAAGAAGAAAAAGTAGTTAATGAAATAGAAGAAAAATATAAATGGATGGATGTAGTATTTGGTACTCATAATATTCAAAATTTACCTAAACTTATAAGTGATGCTATTAATGATAATGAACTTATAATAGAAGTCTTTAGTAAAGAAGGCGATGTAGTTGAAAACTTGCCTGTTAAAAGAGAAAGTAAATATAAAGCATATGTTAATATTATGTATGGATGTGATAAATTTTGTACATATTGTATAGTTCCATATACAAGAGGAAAACAAAGAAGCAGAAGAAAAGAAGATATATTAAAAGAAGTTAATGATTTAATTAATAAGGGTTATAAAGAAGTTACACTCTTAGGTCAAAATGTTAATGCCTATGGAAAAGATTTAGATTGCGGAATAACTATGGATAAATTATTAGAAGAAGTCGCAAAAACTAAAATTGAAAGAATAAGATTTATAACATCTCATCCATGGGATTTTACTGATGAAATGATAGATGTAATTGCAAAATATGATAATATAATGCCATATATTCATTTACCACTTCAATCAGGTAGTAATAAAATATTAAAACTAATGGGAAGACGTTATACAAAAGAAAGTTACTTAAATTTAGCAAAAAAAATAAGAGAAAAAATACCAAATGTATCTTTGACAACTGATATTATTGTAGGTTTTCCAAATGAAACTGAGGAAGATTTTGAAGATACATTAGATGTAGTAAATAAATGTAAATATGATGGAGCATTTACGTTTATATATTCACCTAGAGAAAATACTCCAGCTTCTAAAATGGAAGATTTAATATCATTAGAAGAAAAACAAAATAGATTACAAAAATTAAATGAATTAGTTAATAAATATTACTTAGAAAATAATAAAAAATATATTGATAAAATAGTACCAGTTTTAATAGAAAATGTATCATCAAAGAGTGATAATTTATATTCTGGATATACTGATACTATGAAACTTGTAAACGTAAAATGTAATAAAGAAGATATTGGTAAAATAATAAATGTAAAAATAACAGAGGCTAAAACTTGGAGTTTAAATGGAGAAAAAGTAAATGGATAATATATTAATAGAAGTTGAAAAATTAAAAAATATGATTTTAGAAACAGAAGAATATAAAAAATTTATAAAATCAAGACAGATACTAGATAATAATCAAGAAATAAATGATATTATAGAAAAAATAAAAGAAAATCAAAAAAGTATAATAAAAAAAGAAAATGAAAATAAGGATACAACAAAAGAAGAAATAAATCTTAGATCATTATATAGTGAACTTGATAAATATGATGAATATAAAATATATTTAGAAAATTCAAAAGTATTAAATATTTTAATAACAGGTATTCAAAAAAAATTTGAAGATTATTTTAATAAATTTGTAATATAAAATAAAAAATCGTTTTTTACGATTTTTTTGATTGCAATCTATTAATATAATATATAACTATTCCACCTAAAACAAAACTAACAATAATAGAACATATTTTAGCTGTTGTAATTTCTATAGTATTTTCTATATTAAATGGTAATATTAATGCACTTGCTATTATAAAACCTAAAATTAAACTAATTGTTTTACCTTTATATTTTTTAAGTAAGAAATTAGTAAGTTTAGCACTTAATACTATTCCTAAAATAGCTCCTATTCCAAAAAAACAAAGTGATATAAAAGCATTAATATCTAAACTTGTAAGTTTATCAATATAACTTCTAATCATTTCATATTTACCTAGAACAAGAAGAACCATAGAACCAGATACTCCAGGAAATATCATAGTAGTTCCACCAATGATACCATATATAACTAAACTAATAAAATGTAATAAATTCATTTGTTCATCTATAATACTATTACTTGATGTTTTATTTTGTAAATATAATAATGCTATTATAAAAATAAATCCAATAAGGAAAAATATAATATTAAATTTTTCACCCTTCATTTCCTCTTTAATAATAATAGGTATACTAAATAATATTAAGCCCATAAACCAATATATAGTTTCTGCTTCTAAATATTTTAATGTAATACCTAGTATTTTTGCAAATAATATAATTCCTATACCTGCTCCTAATAATACTTTTATAAGTAATATTATACTTTCTTTTCTAGTAGTAGTTTCTTTTTTAAATATATCTCCAATTGCATACATTAATTTATCAAATAAATTAAATATAACAAGCATAGTCCCACCAGATACTCCAGGAATTATATTAGCAATACCAACAAACATACCACCAAATATAGAGTTAAAATCTAATTTTTTCTTTTTCATATTATTCACTCCTAATACTATAATTATATCATAATTTTATTTATTTTTGATTTTTAATATGGTAAAATAATATTAAGAGGTGGTATCATGTATATTAATTTTAAATTAAATAAGGATTATGTTATAGTAGAAAAATATGACATTTTTTATTTGGCAATATTTTCTGAAGAATATAGTGATCAAGAACTTTTAGATAACTGTAATAAGATATTGAATATTATTTTAGATACAGAAAGAGAGTTTAATAAGGATAATGTAGGATCTACAACTTATATAAAAAAATTTATAATGGAAAAAAATGACCCATTATGTGAATATTTAGTAGAAAAATATAAAAAGCAAAATCCAGATTATATCTTAGATGAAATGGAGCCAATATGGCTTGTTAATTCATTACATTTTGCAATTGTTCATAATTATGATGAGTTACTTAATAAACTAATTTCAATTATCAGGGCAGTAGGAAAAGCAAGAACAACTGTAAGAGAAGAAGCATTTAGAAAAATGTATGGTGATGAGTTAACAGATTTTGTATTAGAACACTCAAATTATAACTATGAATTAGATGAACATGAGTTTGATGATCAAGAATCTACTTTCTTATTAAAAGATGGAAAATTAATAAAAGTAGATTTAAATAAAGAAGATAATTTTCATAAATTAGTATTAAGTGATAATAACGATAAAAAAGAATAATCTATAATAATATAATTTTAGTTATAGATTTTTTATTTGTTATTTTAAAAACGTATATAAATTTATTCTATATCATAGATAAATTATAATTCATAAAGATATATAACAATAAATAATTTACTTGTACAAAAATAAAATATTGTGCTATAATACTCTTGTCAAAGCGATTATGAAGGAGTAGTAATATAATCATATATTTTAAAGAGAGTTAGCGTTTGGTGTAAGCTAATAATATAGTTATATGAATTCACCTTTTAGCAGTATAATTAAAGTTATACCGTATATCTGCGTTAAAGATTTAAGAGCATAGAATATCTATGAAGTAAGGTGGTACCGCTATAATTAGTCCTTACATCATAGATTTTTTTATTTAGGAGGAATGAATATGAATAAAGAAGAAAAAATAAAAAGTTTAAGTCTAGAAATATCAGAAAAATTAGAAAAGGTTCAAGATTTAAAAATGCTTAATGATTTAAAAATAGAATATTTAAGTAAAAAAGGACCAGTATCAGAATTATCATCTTTAATGAAAGATTTAGATAATGAAGAAAGAAAAAAATTTGGAATGCTTTTAAATTCATTTAAAAATGAGATTAATGATAAGTTTGATGAAATAAGAACAAAATTGGAAACAGAGGAATTAAATAAGAAATTAGAAGAAGAAAAAATTGATATTTCACTTCCAGCAACTCCTATTAAGATAGGTAGTCCAAATATATTAGAAAGATTAATAGAAGAAATAGAAAGTTTTCTTATGAATATGGGTTATGATGTTGTAGATGGTCCTGAGATAGAAAAAGATTTATATAATTTTGAACTTTTAAATTTACCAAAGGGACATCCAGCAAGAGATGCTCAAGATACATTTTATTTAAAAGGGGAAGAATTACTTTTAAGAAGTCAAACATCACCAGTTCAGGTAAGAACAATGTTATCAAAAGAAAAACCTGAACCAATAAAAATGATATGCCCTGGTAAAACATATAGAAGAGATGATGATGATGCAGTTCATTCACATCAATTTACACAAATAGAAGGATTAGTAATTGATAAAGATATATCATTATCAGATTTAAAAGGTACATTTGATATTATAGCTAAACATTTATTTGGAGAAGATGTTCAAACTAGATTTAGACCATCATATTATCCATTTACAGAACCTTCAGTAGAAATGGATATTTCTTGTTTTAATTGTCATGGACAAGGATGTAATTTATGTAAACCAAAGGGATGGATAACTGTTGGTGGAGCAGGTATGGTTCATCCTGATGTATTAAAAAATTGCGGATATGATCCAAATGAATGGCAAGGATTTGCATTTGGGTTTGGTGCAGAAAGAATTGCTATGCTTAAATATAATATAAAAGATATTAGAATATTTTATACAAATGATTTAAGAGAAATGGAAGTATTTGATAGAAAGGAAGGTGAATAATATGATAAGCATGAATTGGGTAAAGGATTATATTGATTTAGATAACGAAGATTTAAATGAATTAGCAGTAAAAGTTACTAATTCTGGTGTAAATGTTGAAAATATTATATCAAATCATATTGATAATCTTGTTATTGGTGAAATTATTAATTGTGAAAATCATCCTGATTCTGATCACCTTCATGTATGTAATGTTAATATAGGTAAAGAAACAATACAAATAGTTTGTGGAGCTTTAAATGTTAGGAAGGGCTTAAAAGTAATAGTTGCACTTCCAGGTGCCATTTTACCAGATAATTTTGAAATTAAGAAAAGTAAAATTAGAGGTGTTGAATCAAATGGTATGATTTGTGCATTATTTGAATTAGGTTTAGAAGAAAAAACAGAAGAAAATTATAATAAAGGAATATGTGAACTTGATAGAAATGCTCCTATTGGATCTGATCCTTTAGAATACTTAGGCGTATGTGATACATTATATGATTTAGATATACATAAACATAGAAATAATGATTGTACAAATCATATCGGATTTGCATATGAACTTGCAAGTATTTTAGGCAAAAAAGTTAATCTTCCAGATGAAAGTTATAATGAAATCAAAGATGATATTAATAATCATTTTAGTCTTGATGTTTCTACAGAAAATTGTTCATATTATACTGCAAAAATGGTAATTGATTTAAAAATAGGAGAATCACCTGAATTTATAAAGAAAAGATTAGTATCAGCAGGTATGAGATCAATAAATAATATTGTTGATATTTCTAATTATGTTATGCTTGAATATGGTCAACCACTTCATTTCTTTGATAAAGAAAAATTAGGGGATAAGATTTTAGTTAGAATGGCTAATGATAATGAAGATGTTGTAACTCTTGATGAAAAAAATAGAGTATTAACTAAAGATGATATAGTAATAACAGATGGAAAAAGAGTAGTTGCAATTGCAGGTGTAATGGGGGCTTTAAATACAGATGTAGATGAAAATACAAAAACAGTTCTAATAGAAAGTGCAATATTTGATTCTAAACATATTAGATATACCTCAAGAAATTTAAATTTACGTAGCGAAGCATCTAGTAGATATGAAAAAGGATTAAATTATGAATATACTCTATCTGCACTTAATAGAGCTTGTCATTTACTTGAAAAATATGCTGGAGGTAAAGTCTTAAAAGGAATAGCAAAATATGATAATGTTGACAAAACTAAGAAGATAGTTAAATTTTCAAGACAAGAAATAAATTCTCTATTGGGTATGAATATGACTGATGATGATATTTCAAAACAATTAGATAAGCTTGGATTTGAACATGAATTAAAAGGTGATAAGTTTATTATAATAATACCAAATAGAAGAATTGATATAGATACAAATATGGCTGATATAGCAGAAGAAATAGGAAGATTATATGGATATCATAATTTAGAGAATACTCTTCCAAAATCAGAGAGTAAACCAGGTAGATATGTAGGAGATGTATATATTAGAAAAATAATTTCTAAAAGACTTAGAAATTTAGGATTAAATGAAACAAAAACATATACTTTAATAAATCCAAAAATGGCAGATATGTTTGAAAATGAACATAAAAATATATTATTACCAAATCCAATGAGTATAGATAAATCAGTTATTAGAAAATCTATCTTACCATCACTTATAAATGTTATAGATTACAACAAGGCAAGAGGAATTAAAGATATAAATATTTATGAAATAAGTAAGGTTTATTATGATGATTTTAATGAAGAAACAAAAATTGCAATTGCAATGAATGGTAATTATATTAATAATGATTGGAATAATGTAAAAGTAAAAGTAGATTTTTATTTACTAAAAGGAATCATAGAAAATTTATTAGATTTTCTAGGATTTAAAAATAGATATTCATTTGAAGAATCAAATATAAATAATATGCATCCAGGTGCAACTGCAAATATATTAATTGATAATAAAAAAATTGGATTTATGGGTAGAATTCATCCTGCAACTCATAAAGATGAAATATATTTAGCTGAGTTAAGTATGAACGCATTAGATATAAGTGTAAAACCTCTTAAATTTAAGGAAATATCAAAATTTCCAAGTATAGAAAAAGATGTTGCATTTATAATTGATAAAACTATAAGTTCAAAATTAGTTTACGATGTTATAAAAAAATCTGGAGGAAGGCTATTAAAAGAAATTAAAGTATTTGATGTTTATACCGGTGAAAATATTTCAGAAAATAAAAAATCAATTGCATATAATTTGGTATTTGAAGATAGTACTAAAACACTTACTGATATTGAAGTTACTGAAATAGTTAATAAAATAATAAATGACGTCGAAAATAAATATAATGCAAAACTTAGAAATATGTAATTAAAAAATAATAAAAAGTATTTTCAAATAGCATAATATATTGTATAATAGTGAATACAACTGTGAAATAGGAGGAGTATAAAATGACAAATGATACATTTTCAACATTTCTTTTAAGTAATGATATAGTCAGAACACGTGAATTAGCAGATACTTATTTAGAATTGTTATATGATGGAGTTTCATATGAAAGTCTTGCTAATATGATTAGTATTGATATTGATGTTTTAAGAAAAAATTCAATAGATATTTCAGAAACAATCAATAGTTTTAAAAAAATACAAATTCGTTGTATTGCATTAACTATAGCAACAGCGACTTTTGATGAAAATTTAAGAAAAAAAGAAGAAGATTCATTATCAAAAGTATTTAAAAATACTATTTTAGATTAGATTTAATCTTTTCTAAAATAGTATTTTTTTCTTCTTCATTTGAATTTTCCCAAATTAACATAAAAAATATTCCAAG
>CANQAQ010000023.1 GCA_947589275.1 uncultured Bacilli bacterium
TGTAACTAAAAGCTCAGACAACAATTTAAAATCTTTAAGTATAGATAATACTACTTTAAGTCCTGAATTTAACAAGGATAATTTAGAATACAGTGTAGAATTAGAAAGCGATATTACTAAGATAAAAGTTAATGCAGAAACTAATGATTCAAAAGCAAGTGTTTCAGGAATTGGGGAAATAGATGTAAAAGAAGGACAAAATAAAATAGAAGTTGTAGTAACTGCAGAAAATGGTAGTACTAAGACATATATTATAAATGCATATGTTAAAGAAAAAGATCCAATAAAAGTAAAATCTTCTGGGAATAATTATACTGTAGTAAGAAATTTAGATGGTATTACTATTCCTGATAATTTTGAAGAAGTAGATGTAAGAATAGATGATGAAATAGTTAAAGGATTTTATAATAAAGTAAGTAATATTACTTTAGTTGCGTTAAAAGATAAAAAGGGTAATATTAGTTTATTTATATATGATTTAAATAAATTTACTTATACTAAGTATAATTCAATAACATCTTCAAATGCTAATATTATAATTATTAAACCTGATAAAAATATTAAAATTCCACATAAATATTATGAAGTTAATTTTGAATATAATGGAGAAACAATTAAAGGATATACCCTTGGTGAAAATTCTCAATTTAGAATAATTTATGGTATTGATTCACAAACAGGTGAGAAAACATTTTATCAATATGATTTAGTAAATAACACTATCCAAAGATTTTATAATGAACAAGTAGAAATATATGTAAATCTAATAAAAAAATGTAAATTTGTATTCTTAATATTAGGAATATCAATAATAGTTTTAATTATAATAATTATTATATTACTTTCAAGAAATATTAAATTTAAAAATAATTATCTAAATAGTGAATTGATTAGTAATCCAAGAAAAAATAATAAAAGTCAAAATGATAGTGATGTAGAATTAAAGGATAGTAATAAAAGAAAAAAAGAAAAAACATTTTTAGATGAATAAAATGTTTTTTTTTGGTTATTATATTAATGACATGATAGTTTTATATGTTAAAAAAGAAAATACGCGGGATGCTATTTTCTTTTTTTTATATAAATGATAAAATATATATGTAGGATGTAGATATGATGATAAAAAATATAAATGAAAAAATTCAAAATCATGCGTTATTAGTATTTACTATATTTTTGTTTTTACAACCAGTATTAGATATAGTTACAGGGATAACTATATATTATTTTAAAAGTGAATTTACACTTAGTTCAATTATTAGAATTTTGTTTTTATTATTTGCTATTTATTATATTTTATTTATTTGTAAAGATAAATCTAAGAAAATGCTATTTGTATTATTTATATATTCAGTATTCTTTATATTAGGTAATTTAATATTCAAAGAAAATAATAATTTAATATTTGAAATAAAAAATTTATTTAATAATATATATTTACCTATATCGTTATTATTTGTTTTAAATATATTAAAAAATAATAATTTTAATAAAAAAAATATATTTATAATATTAATATTATATTTAATATTTACATTTATTCCTAACATATTAAATATTGGTTTTAATAGTTATGCATATTCAAAAACTGGTAGTGTTGGATTTTTCTATTCAGCAAATGCAATTGGAAGTATTATAAGTATAATTTGTCCATTATTAATATGTGATTTAGTGTTAAATAAAAAAATAATGAAGTTATTTATATTTATAATTATATATTTTTATGTTTTACTTACAATTGGTACAAAAGCACCACTTTTATGTTCAGGAATAATAATTTTATATTATTTAATAATATATATAATTAAATTAATTAAAAATAAAAAATATATAAATTTATGTATTATGGCATTTATAATTTTAATATTAACTATATTATTAATTAATATTTTACCATATACCCCTTTTTATAAAAATTTATTAATACATTTAAATTTTTTAAAGATTAAGAAACTATCTGATTTATTAACATTTAAAAATATAGATCATTTTATATTTAGTAGCAGATTATCATTTTTTAAAAATACATTTAATATATTTTTAAATTCATCTATTTATCAAAAATTATTTGGTATTGGATATGTACTTAATGGTAAAATATTAAAGTTATCTGAAATGGACTATTTAGATACTTTTATACATCAAGGTATAATTGGTTTTATAGTTATATACATAGTATACTTTAAATGTCTATTTTGTATATTTAGATCATATCTAAATAATTTTAAAATAAATTTTCTAAATATTAAAAATACTTCAATTATTATATCAATAATAATATCTATATTATGTGCACTATTAACAGGTCATGTATTAGCAACTCCGCAAGTTTCTATATTTGTATGTTTATTATTAAGTATATATTATAAAGAATTATGTGAGGTGAATAATAATGAAAAGATATAAAAAAGATCAATTACGAAGAATTTGGATATATTTTATATTAGATTCTAAAAAAAGAACAAAATACATAGTTAAACATAAAATTTTTAATGATGTAGGAAGTAATTTTTTCTTTCAACCAAGAAAAATACCTGCTGATCCAAAACTTATTAAATTTCATAATAATGTAGTAGTTACAAGTGGTGTATTATTTATAACACATGATGTTACTGATTTTATGTTAAATAATATTCAAAATATAGATCATTTTTATAAATATTATTCAGGTTGTATAGAAATTATGGATAATGTATTTATAGGAAGTAATTCTATTATTCTTCCAAATATACGAATTGGAAATAATGTAATAATAGGTTCAGGATCTGTTGTAACAAAAGATATACCTGATAACTCAGTGGTAGCAGGTAATCCAGCTAGGATAATATCTTCTTTTGACGATTATTTAAAAAGAAGAAAAGAAAATGATAATAACATAATTGAATATATTGATAATAATAGTGAAAATAAATTATGGGAACAATTTTATAAAAATAGGTGATTAAATTGAAAAAGAAAATAATATTTATGTCATATAGTTTGTGTATCGGTGGCATTGAAAAAGCATTGATTGAATTATTAAATAAACTAGATTATTCAAAATATGATGTAACTTTGTTACTTGAAAAAAAAGAAGGAGAATTTATAGATAAGATAAATAAGAATGTAAGAATATATAATTATAATATATGTTGTAGTAATAATATAATATATAGAAAAATAATAAATGGATTAAAGAGATTAAAATATTTATTATTTAACTATATGAAATATGATTTTGCATGCTGCTTTGCAACATATTCAAAACCATGTAGTATGCTTACTTTAAAATCTTCTAAAAATACATGCCTTTATGTTCATGGAGATTATACATATGAATTTAATAAAAAAGATGTAGTAAATTTTTTCGAAAATCAAGATATATATAGCTATAAAAAAATTGTTTTTGTATCTAAAGAATCTAAGGATAATTTAATTAAGATAATTCCTAAAATAAAAGATAAAAGTATTGTTATAAATAACTTTGTTAATAATAGAGAAATAATTGAATTATCAAAGGAAAAAATAATTGAAAAAAAAGATAAAAATAGAAAACTTTTATTATATGTTGGTAGACTAGATGAAAAAGTAAAACAAATATCTAAAATGATTGAAGTAACAGAGTACTTAATAAAAAATAATATAAATGTAGATTTTTGGATAGTAGGTAATGGAAAAGATTATAAATACTATGAAAATTTAATTAAAGAAAAAAATTTAAGTGGTAATATTAAATTATTAGGAGAAAAATTAAACCCATATCCATATATGAAATTATGTGATTATTTAGTTATTACATCAAAACATGAAGGATTTCCCGTAACATTTTTAGAAGCATTAGTACTTAAAAAACAAATTATATCAACAATTAGTGTTAGTGATGATGAAATAGATCTTAATAATTATGGATATATAGTATCGCATGATGTAAATATTATGAAAAAACAAATTCTTGATATAATAACTCATAATAATAAAAATAATAAAAATATAGATTTTAATAAAATATCTAATAATAGAGTTAAAAAAATTGAAGCATTAATAGAAGGTGATAATATTGAAGTTTAGTATAATAGTACCAGTTTATAATGTTGAAAAATATTTAGATAAATGTTTAAATAGTATTTTTTCAAATTCTTATAGTAATTATGAAGTTATTATAATTAATGATGGTACAGAGGATAATAGTGAAGATATAATAAATAAATATCTAAAAAAATATAATAATATTATTTATATTAAACAAAAAAATAAAGGTCTTAGTAGTGCAAGAAATCAAGGATTAAAAAAAGCAAAAGGTGATTATATTATATTTATTGATAGTGATGATTATATAGAAAATGATATGCTTAGCAAAATAAATCAAAATTTAAAAGATACACCAGATATACTTAGATATCAATTAAGAGAAATTTTTGATAATAAAGTAGTAGATTGTAAAGAAATAGGATTTGATAATTTAAATGGTATAGATGCATTTAATAAAATTATAAGATATAAATATATAGAACCAGCACAATTATATGTGTATAAATTGTCTTATTTAAGAGAAAATAATTTTATGTTTAAAGAAGGTATTTATCATGAAGATTTTGCTTTAATACCTATTGTTATTATAAAAGCTAATACTGTAAAATCAATTAGTTATATTGGTTATAATTATTTAAAAAGAGAAGGAAGTATTATTAATAATACTGATCATGATAAAACTATAAAAAAAATGGATGATTGTATTACTTCATTTAAAGAAGCAATAAATGTATTAAATAAAATTAAAAATAGTAATGATGTTAAAAGTTTTTACGCAAATAGTATAATTGATAAATTTAATATGCTTTCTAAGAATGATAAAAAAATATATAAATCTAAAATAAAAGACTTAAAAGTATTCGACTACCTGCAAGATAATACATTAAAGAGAAAAATAAAAAAAATTATATATAAAATAAAATTTGAGGTGAATTTATGATAAGTATAATAGTTCCAGTATATAATACAGAAAAATATCTAGAAAAATGCATAGATTCTATCCTAAACCAAACTTATGTTGATTTTGAAATTATAATAATTAATGATTGCAGTTTAGGTAATGCTGATGAGATAATAAAAAAATATAGTGATAAAAGAATAAAATATATAAAAAATAAAACTAATAAAGGAATTGGATACAATAGAAATTTAGGAATAAAAAAATCAAAGGGAGATTATATATGTTTTATAGATTCAGATGACTATATAAGGGAAGATTTTTTAGAGTTAATGTATAATAAATGTATTAGTGATAAACTTGATTTATGTATTTGTGATTATAATTATGTATATGATAATGGTAAAATAAAGGAAGTAATATTAGAGAGTTTTTCAAATACAAATTTAGATAAAACTCCAAAATTATTAATTGATATACCTTTAGGTCCATGTAATAAAATGTATAATAAAAAGATGATTATAGATAATAATTTAGAATTTAGTGAAAATTTAAAATATGAAGATGTATCATTTGTCGCAAGTACATTATTTTATAGTAAAAATATAGGTAAAGTAGATAAAGCATTAAATTATTTTTCAGTTCATGAAAATAGTGAAACAACAGTTAGAGATGATAGAGTGTTTGATATTTTTAAACAACTTGATATTGTAAAAAATATATTTAAATATGAAAAAAATTTATATTTAAATGAACTAATAGTTTCAGTACTTTTGAATTATACAATTCAACAAAGATATCAGGTAGTAGATAATATTTCTGACAAATTTATAGATGATGCTTTTGATTACTTAGATAAAAATAAAATAAATTATAAAAAAAGTTTATATATAAAAAATAGACCATTTTATAAATCTTTTATAGAGAAAAATAAAAATTTATCTAAATTATATTGCAGAATATATAGAAAGTTAAAAAGATAATATATTATAAAAAATATACATATAGTTTTTTTATTTAATAAATGATATAATTAAGATAGAGGTGATAAGGTGAGCATATTAGTTACAGGAGGAGCCGGTTATATAGGTTCACATACATGTGTAGAGTTATTAAATATAGGTAGAGAAATAGTTGTAATTGATAACTTTTCTAATAGTAAACCTAATGTAATTTATAAAATAAAAAAAATAACAGGTAAAGATTTTAAATTTTATAATATAGATTATTTAAATAGGGAAGATTTAGAAAAAGTATTTGAAGAAAATGACATAGATTCTGTAATAAATTTTGCAGGGTTTAAAGCAGTAGGTGAATCAGTTAAAAAACCAATAGAATATTATATTAATAATGTATCAGGTGCACTAATGCTTTTAGATACAATGAAAAAATATAATGTAAAAAAATTTGTATTTTCATCATCTGCTACTGTATATGGAAATCCAGAATTTGTACCAATTAAAGAAGATGCTAAAATAGGTGGTACAACAAATCCATATGGAACATCAAAATTATTTATAGAACAAATTTTACAAGATCTTTATAAATCTGATAATTCTTGGGACATAGTAATACTTAGATATTTTAATCCAGTAGGGGCACATGAAAGTGGTCTAATAGGTGAAGATCCAAAGGAAATTCCAAATAACTTAATGCCATATATATCAAAAGTAGCAAATAAAGAATTAAAAGAATTATCGGTATTCGGTAATGATTATGATACAAAAGATGGAACTGGGGTAAGAGATTATATACATGTGGTTGATCTTGCAAAAGGACATTTACTTGCACTTGATAAGCTAGATAAAGAATCAAAAGGTTTATTTATATATAATTTAGGAACAGGTGTGGGATATAGTGTACTTGATATTGTTAATGCATATTCAAAAGTAAATAATGTTGAAGTACCATATAAAATAACAGAAAGACGTGCTGGAGATATAGCAACTTGTTACTCTGACCCAAGTAAGGCTAAGGAAGAATTAGGATTTGTATGTGAAAAAACATTAGAAGATATGTGTTTAGATTCTTATAATTTTATAAAGAAAAATAGTTAGGTGTAATATGAAAAGAGTATTATTTATATCATCAACTGGAGGTCATTTAAAAGAATTACTTGAGTTAAAATCATTATTTAATAAATATGATTCATATTTTATTACAGAAAAAACAAAATCAACACTTAGTTTAAAAAATGAATATGGGAATAAAGTAGGATATTTAATATTTGGAACAAAAGATCATATGCTCACTTATCCATTTAAGTTATTTGCTAATTGTTTTATTAGTTTATATTATTTTATAAAATTTAGACCTAAATTTATAATTACAACAGGTGCACATACAGCAGGTCCAATGTGCTGTATTGGAAAAATATTTGGTAGTAAAATAATATATATAGAAACTATGGCAAATATAAGTAAAAAAACTATAACAGGTAGAATAATATATAAATTTGCAGATTTATTTATAGTTCAATGGGAAAGTATGTTAAAATTATATCCCAAAGCAGTATATGGTGGATTTATTTTCTAGGAGGTTTTATGATATTTGTAACACTAGGGACTCAAGATAAAAAATTTCCAAGATTACTTGATTCAATTGAGAAAGAAATAAAAAATGGAAATATAAAAGAAAAAGTAGTAGTACAAGCTGGTTATACTGATTATGTATCTAATAATATGGAAATACATAAATTAATTTCAATGGAAGACTTTGATAGATATATAAAAGAGTGTGATATACTTATTACTCATGCTGGTGTTGGTTCTATAATGACAGGTATAACTAATAATAAAAAAATAATAGCAGTAGCAAGACTTAAAAAATATAATGAACATACAAATGATCATCAGATTCAAATAGCAACAGAATTTTCAAATAAAGGATATATTATATATTTAGATGATTTAAATAATATGAGTAAAGCTTTAGAAAAAGTAAAAGAATTTAAACCAAAAAAGTTTGAGAGTAATAATAAAAATTTTGTAAAAATAATAGAAAAATTTATAGATAATAATTAGGCAGGTGAAAATATGAAAAAAATAACTATCCTGTGCTTACATTTAGGTTATGGTGGTATAGAATCTGCTATAAGTAGTATTTCAAATATGCTTTCAAGTAATTATAAAGTAGAAATAATATCGTTTTATAATTTATATGGAAAACCAATATATGAATTAGATAAAAAAATTGATGTTAAATTTTTATATGATGGTAAGCCAAATAAAGAAGAATTTAAATCATATTTAAAAAATTTTAAATTATTAAAAGTATTAAGTGAAGGTATAAAAGCAGTTAAAATACTATATTTAAAAAATAAATTAATGATTGATTGTATAAAAAAATGTGATAGTGATATAATTATATCTACTAGAGTAGAAATAACTGAACTTTTAAGTAAATATTATAAAGGTAATGCTATATTAATTTCACAAGAACATTCACATCATAACAATGATAAAAAATATATTAATAGGATTGTTAAATCATTAAAAAATATTGATTATTTTATGCCTGTATCAAAAAAATTAACTAAGTTTTATAAGAATTTAGTAAAAGGAAATACTAAGGTAATATATTCACCATTATGTGTTGATTTTATTCCGTTAAAAGAAGCAAACAAGAATAATAAAAATATAATCTCAATTGGAAGATTGTCTAAAGAAAAAGGATATTTAGATTTAATTGATGTATTTAGTTTAATAAATAAGGAAGATAAAAAGTGTAAATTATATATAATTGGAGACGGAAATGAAAAAGATAAAATTATATCTAAAATAAAAGATTTAAAACTTGAAAAATATATTATTTTATATGGATATAAAGATAAAAATTTTATAAGAAAAAAATTAAATGATATGAGTATATATTTAATGACTTCATATAAAGAATCATTTGGATTAGTCCTTTTAGAAGCAAGTTCATATGGAATACCATCAATTGCATTTTCAAGTGCAGAAGGCGCAACTGAAATAATAAATAATAATGTAGATGGTTATATAATAGAAAATAGAGATAAAAAATTAATGGCAGAAAAAACATTAGAACTTTTAAATAATAAAGAAAAATTAAATAAATTTGGTCATGAAGCAAGAAATAAAAGTATTAATTATTCATATGATTCAGTAAAAGAAAAATGGATTAATATTATAGAAAATATTTTAAATAATTGAATATAATATATTAATGGTAATCATCCAAAAATTTGACTAAAATACAATTTTTTGATACAATTATCATTGTATGAAGGGTGCAGTATCCTAGTTAATACATCTATTATGAAGACGAGCCTAAAAATTCGTTAAAGAGCACATCTGTGAAACTTCTTGTGTTTGCTTGAGTCGCCCAGACTTGGGTGAATGCTGGGAGGATAGTTATATGGGGAACTTATAATGGCATATAAGAAGATCCCATATAACGTGGAGACTTAATATTGTGCTATAATATTTAGTACGAATTAAGATTAAACCTGCTATGTGGCTAGCGCTATGAGTAGTGTAGCTTGCCTTGAGTGAATTACTTGGGATTATAGAAAAATATAAATATATTAATGGCCAAAATTATTTATATGATATTGCTATATGAAATTGAATTTGCAAAAAAGACTAGTAATAGATAAGTATTAGTGAGGAAATCTCCTAGGCTGTATACTGATATAAGATTGCAGTGCGTACTTAGTGGTAATCAAGTCATATATTCGGCGACGATATATCTTTTCATTAAAGGGGAACCGCCTTTTGGTAACGAAAGGTTTGAATTGGGGAAAACCTACTTGACCTATGACGCAAAGTTTATTATGTTGGTACCAATCATATTTTTTTTATTTATAAGGATGGATTTATGAAAAAAGTTAAAAATAAAAAAAATGATAGATTAAAATGGATAATAATTGTTATGATAATTTCTTTTATGCTTTCATTAGTATTCTCTAGTTTATCTGAAAGTATAATACCAAATATAAATATAATTTTTGGTATATTATTAATAATAATTTTTATATTATTAGGAATGATTTTTGATATGATAGGAGTTGCTATAACAGCAGCATCAGAAAAACCATTTCATTCAATGGCATCAAAAAAAGTAAATGGAAGTAAAAATTCTATAAAACTTTTAAAAAATTCAGATAAATTAGCATCTATTTGTAATGATGTAATTGGTGATGTATGTGGCGTAGTAAGTGGTAGTGCTGGTATGCTAGTTGCAACCTTGTTAGCAAAAAAATTAAATTTAAATACTTCATTTATAGTATTAATAGTAACTGCAGTAATTGCATCACTTACAATAACAACAAAAGCAATTGGGAAAACAAGTGCGATTAAAAATTCAGAAACTATAACATTTAGAGTTGGTAAAATTTTAAATTTTTTTCATAAAAAATAGTATAAAAAATTAATAATAGATAACAATATAAATGTCATATGAAAAATATGACATATATAAAGGCCTAATTGTTAATTAGGCCTATTATTTTTATATAATGAAGTAAGAGGTAGTATTATGAAAAAGAAGTTTTTAGTTGTTGTAATATTAATTTTAATTATTTCTTCAATTATATTTATAATTTTATTTAATAAAAAACTTAATGATATTAAATTATTGTCAAATAGTATTGATAATGATTTAATAAATATTAAAAAAGAAATAGTTAAAAAAGAAGAAGTATTAAAAAATATAAAGATTGTAAATAAAAATCAGAAAAATAGTTTAAGTAATATGAAAAATTATATAAACTCACTAAATGAGAAAGTAAAAAATTATGAAAAATAAACATATAACAATAATATTAATTTTAACTATTTTTCTAATAACATTAACAATAACAATATTTAATTTGAATAAAATTTATATAAATAAAATAAAACCTATTAATATTAAAATAAATACTTACAGCAAATTAAAAGAAAAAAATAAAGAATTAAATGAAAAAATATTAAAAGAAAATAATAAATATAATGAAAATAAGAAAACTCTTGCAAAATATTTGATAGAAAGAGAAAAATTAGAAAAAATTATATATGAAAAGAATGATAAAGCAGATGGTAAAATTATATATTTAACATTTGATGATGGTCCATCAATTTATACTGATGAAATACTTAATATATTAGATAAATATGATGTAAAAGCGACATTTTTTGTAACTTGTTCTGATAATTTAGATTACTATGCAAAAAAATATATAGAAAAAGGTCATACTCTTGGGCTACATTCTTGTACACATAAATATGGTCAAATTTATTCATCTGAGGAAAATTATTTTAATGATTTAAATATGTTAAGTAATATAGTTGAAAATTCAACGGGTTATAAAAGTAAGTATGTTAGATTTCCAGGTGGTTCTAGTAATACAGTAAGTAGGTTTAATAGAGGAATAATGACTACTTTGTCAAAAAAACTATATGAATATGGTTATAAATATTATGATTGGAATATCGATTCAAATGATGCAGGTGGTGCAGATTCTAATCAAATATATTCAAACGTAATAGGAGCACTTGAATATAGTAATAGAGATACATCAATAGTTTTGATGCATGATACTAAAGTAGAAACAAAAAATGCATTAGAAAAGATAATTATTGATGCACTAAATATGGGGTATACTTTTGGTAATATAAATGATTATACAAAAGAAATTCATCATTATATAAATAATTAGAAAATATTAGTCATCACTAATATTTTTTAATTATAAAAAAGTTTATATACATAAAAGTAAAAAACAATTATTTTTAACTTTATATATTAAATTAATTTAAATTTAGTTATATTTATTAAATATTTGTGTCAAGTTTTATTTAATACATTTGTAATTTTTATAAAATGTGCTATAATATCATAGGTTAAAAACGAGGGAGAAGTATATATGAAAATAAGAAATATTGCAATAATTGCACACGTAGACCATGGTAAAACAACTTTAGTAGATCAACTTTTAAAACAATCTGGAACTTTTAGAGATAATGAAGAAGTAAATGAAAGAGCTATGGATTCTAATGATATTGAAAGAGAAAGAGGAATAACTATTTTAGCAAAACCAACTGCAATTAATTATAAAGATTATAGAATAAATATATTAGATACACCAGGACATGCTGATTTTGGTGGAGAAGTAGAAAGAATTATGCATATGGTAGATGGTGTTCTTTTAGTAGTTGATGCTTATGAAGGAGTAATGCCTCAAACTAAATTTGTACTTAAAAAAGCTATGGATGCAGGATTAAAACCAATTGTTGTTATAAATAAAATAGATAAACCATCAGCAAGATCAAAAGAAGTAATAGATGAGATAATAGATTTATTAATAGATCTTAATGCAAGTGAAGAACAGTTAGAATTTCCTGTAGTATATGTATCTGCTATAAATGGTACATCAAGTTTAAGTGATGATTTGAGTACTCAAGAACATACTATGGATCCAATATTTAATTTAATAATTAGTGAAATACCTGAACCTAATATGGATGATAAGAGCCCTCTACAATTTCAACCAGCATTGTTAGATTATAATGATTATGTTGGTAGAATTGGTATTGGTAGAGTTACACGTGGTACAATGAAATTAAATGAAATGGTTTCATGTGTTAGATTAGACGGAACTATAAAAAAATTTAGAATTCAAAAAATGTATGGATATTTAGGATTAAAAAGAATTGAAGTAAATGAAGCTCATGCTGGTGATATAGTTGCAATTGCAGGACTTCCTGATTTAGAAGTTGGAGAAACAATATGTACAGAAGGAAAAGAAGAAGCTTTAACACCTCTTAGAATAGATGAACCAACTCTTAAAATGACATTTGGTGTAAATACATCTCCATTTGTTGGTAAAGAAGGAAAATTTGTAACTGCAAGTAAAATAGAAGAAAGGTTAAAAAAACAATCCGAAAGTGATGTTTCACTTAGAGTAGAACAAAATGATTCTGAAAGCTTTATTGTATCAGGTCGTGGAGAACTTCATTTATCAATATTAATAGAAAATATGCGAAGAGAAGGATATGAACTTGAAGTATCAAAACCAGAAGTAATATTAAAAGAAATAGATGGGAAAATATGTGAACCATATGAAGATGTTCAAATAGAAGTTAAAGAAGATACTGTTGGACCAGTTATAGAATCACTTGGTATGCGTGGAGGTATTTTAGAAAATATGAATAATCTTCCAGGAATTGTAAAATTAAATTATGTAGTTCCATCAAGAGGACTAATAGGTTTTACTACTGATTTTATGACTATGACTAAAGGATATGGAATACTTAATCATACATATAGAGAATATTTACCAAAAACAGATGCACAGGTAGGTGAAAGAAAGTTTGGTGCACTTGTTTCAATGGAAAATGGTAAAACAACTGCATATGCATTAGGACAATTAGAAGATAGAGGAGTAATGTTTGTAGAACCTGGTATAGATGTTTATGAAGGTATGATTGTTGGTGAAAATAATAGAGATAATGATTTAGCTGTAAATGTTGTTAAAGGAAAGAACCTTACTAATACTAGAAGTGCTGGTAAAGATCATACTGTTGTTCTTAAAAAAGCAAGAAAATTATCTTTAGAAGAAGCATTAGAATATATTAATACTGATGAATTAGTTGAAGTTACACCACTAAATTTTAGAATGAGAAAAAAAATACTTAATACTGAAGAAAGAAAAAAATATGATTCTAGAAAAAATAAATA
>CANQAQ010000024.1 GCA_947589275.1 uncultured Bacilli bacterium
GCAAATCCTTTTTTATTCACTCTATCACTACCTTATTTTTTATTTAAGTATACCCCCCCCCCAGGCACTTTTGTCAAGGTAAATTATTTTTATAAAAAGGAAACATTAATAAAATATTATATATTATGAATTCTAAAATAACTATTACTTACAGCTTTTATTCTTCTTGCAGGGTCTTCTATAATATAGTTAGTAAATTTAGAATTTTCTGGTAATTTTAATGCATTAATAATTTTAATATAATCTGTTGAAACTGTTATAGAATAGGGCTCATCATCTTGTGATACTAAATTTATATCTCTTGCGCATAGTTTATCTAAACTTACATTATAAAAGTCTGCTAACTTAATTAAATTATCATATGATGGTTTTGAATGACCATTTTCATATTTAGATATTGTACCTTTTCTAATTCCTGTTTTTTCTTCAACATAACATAATTTATAATTGTTGATTTTTCGTAAATCTTTTAATTTTTTTGAGATATCCAAATCTATCACCTCGTAATTATAAAATTAACTTACGGTTAAATTATAGATAATCGATTTGGTTATTTGTTTAAAGTTAACTAAATAGAAACTTATTAATTAAAAACTACATCAATAAAATATTGATGTAGCTTTAAGAATAAATTTTTATTTTACACTTTAGTTTTATTAATCTCTTTCTTTATTTCCTATAAATATATATATTAACCTAAATATTTGTAAAATTGATGATATTAGTCCCGCTACATAAGTAAATGCAGCTGCTTTTAACATTTTTTTAGTAGATTCTTGTTCATTTTCTGTTATTAATCCCATTTCTAATAGTATTTTATTTGCTCTTTTACTTGCATTAAATTCTACTGGTAGTGTAATTAATTGAAATATAAGTGCAAAAGATATTAATATTAAACCTACTATAAATAATTTTGTTAAAGATGATGCTAAACTTATAACTATTACAAAATATCCTAAACTATTACCAAAATTAACAAATGGTAATAGAATATTTCGTATTTTTATTGGTTTATATCCTTCTTTATATTGAATTGCATGACCACATTCATGAGCTGCGACTGCACAAGATGCAATTGTTTTACCACTATATATATCTTCTGACAAACTTATTTGTTTTCTACTATTATTATAGTTATCAGATAAATTACCTGATATTTTACCTATTTTGATATTATCTAAATCGTATTCTAATAATATTTTTTTAGCGACCTCATAACCTGATAAATTAGAATCAATTAAGACTTTTTTATATTTTGAGTACGTAAAATTTAAAATTTGCTGAGATATTAATACTATTAAAAATGCTGTTAAAACAAACACTAATTCCATATTATTTGTGTTCCTTCCCTAGTATCTTTTATATTTACACCTAATTTTATTATTTCATCTCGTATTTCATCTGCTTTTTTATAGTCTTTATTAAGCTTATAATTGTTTCTTATATTAATTAAGTTATTTATCTTTTTTTCTAATTCTTTATCAATTATATTGTTTTTTAATAAATCTAATGATAATACCTGATCAAATTTACTTATTAAATTTTTTTTAGTTATATCACTAATGGTATTATCTTTAAGAATATCATATATAATAGTTAAACACATAGATGTATTTAAATTATTATTTAGTGCTGATTTAAACTTTTTATCATATTCTTTTATTTTTTCTTCATCTAATATACCCGTATCATTTAAAGAAAGTACTTTATTTTTTAATTTTTTATATTCCATTTGTGCACCATCTAGTATATCAAAACTAAATGTTAAAATATTATGATAATTTGAATTTATACATAAATATCTATATGATAAAGGATCATATCCTCTTTCTTTAAGTAAGTCTATTGTTAAAAATTCTCCCTTACTCTTACTCATCTTTCCATCTTTATCATTTAAAAATCCAAAGTGTATCCAATAATTACACCATTTATGACCTAAATAACACTCACTTTGTGCAATTTCATTAGTGTGATGTGGAAATATAGCATCTTCTGCGCCACAATGAATATCAAGTTTCTCACCTAAATATTTTATTGATATACCAGAACATTCAATATGCCAACCTGGATAACCTAATCCCCATGGTGAATCAAACTGCATTTCTTGATTTTTAAATTTTGAGTTAGTAAACCAAAGACCAAAATCAAAAGGATTTTTCTTAGATGTATCTTCTTTTATATCTTCTCTTACTGCGACCATTAAATCTACCGAATTTCTACCTGATAATTCATAATATTTATCATATTTCGTTGTATCAAAATATACATTACCATTATTTATATATGCATATCCATCATCAAGTAATTTTTGTATAATCTTAATATATTCATCGATATTATCAGTCGCATTACTTACTAAATCTGGCCATCTTATATTAAGTTTTTTGCAATCTTCTTTAAAACACTCAGTATAATATTTTGCAATTTCTCTTGAACTCTTATGTTCTCTTTTACTTGCAAGTAACATCTTATCTTCACCAGAATCTCCATCACCTACTAAATGCCCAACATCAGTAATATTCATAACTCTATTAACTTTATAACCTAAATATTTAAAAGATTTTTCAAGTATATCTTCAGATATATATGTTCTTAGATTACCAATATGAGCATAATGATATACAGTAGGTCCACATGTATAAAGCTTAACTTCTCCTTCTTTAATAGGTATAAACTCTTCTATTTTTTTTGTTAAAGTATTATATAGTTTCATAATGCACTTCCTTACATTTATTATTCTATCATAAATCAAATAAAAATTTAATAAAAAGTTAAAAGTAACCCCATATTACTATGATAATACTTCATGAACAATTTTATTTTCAATTTCTTTTCTTACTATTTTACATAACTTTCTAACACCATATTCTTCATATTTTGATTCTTTTATAATTTTATTAACAATATCTAAACTAATAACATTTTCCTTATTATATTTTTTTGTATATTTATTTATTTCTTTTATAACGATTTTATTAATATCTTCTAATGTAAATTTATTAAACATTACAACTTCATCTATTCTATTAATAAATTCTTTTGGAAAATATTCATTTAACACTTCATCATCAAAAATTTCGTTAAAACCAACTAATTTTTTATTAGTAATAGCATTACTTGTCATTATTATAATAACATTATCAAATCTTATTGTTCTACCTAAAGAATCTTTACAATTTCCCTCATCAAGTATATTTAGAAAAAAGTTAAGTACACTTTTATGACATTTTTCAATTTCATCTAATATTAATACAGAATATGGTTTATTTCTTATTTCTTCTAGTATATTCTTATTATCATTATAACCTACATATCCTGCTGGAGAACCAATAAGTTTATTTATACTAGCATTATCGGTGTATTCATTCATATCAAGTTTTATAACATTTGATAAACCAACAAGTTCTTTACCAAACAATTTAGATAAATATGTTTTCCCTGTTCCTGTTGCACCACAAAATAATAAAGAATAACTTTTGTTTTTGTCCTTTATCCCTAATTTTATTTTTTTTGTTACATCAATCAATTTATCAATTGCAGAATCTTGACCTATTATATTACTTTTTAGGGTATTTTCTATTTTCTTTATTTGATCATCATAATTATTAGTAAGTTCATAAATAGGAATTTTTGTCTTTGAACTTACAACTTTTATAACATCTTCTATTAAGACTTTTTTAACTCTTCTATTCTTAAGTAATTTTAATTCTAATTTATTTATCTTATCAATTATTATTTCTTCCTTTTCCTTTAATACAAACGCTTTATCATAATTTTGATTTATAATACATTTATTCTTTTCTTTTCTAATAATTTCTAGTTCATTATTATATTTTACTAATTCTTTTTCTTCTTTCACCTCTTTAAGTGATACTTTAGTTGATACCTCATCTAATATGTCAATAGATTTATCTGGTTCACACCTATCATATATATATCTATCAGATAACTCAATTATCTTATCTATTATATCCTCAGTTATTTTAACACCATGGTACCCTTCATATATACTTTTTAAATTCATAAGTATATTTTTTAAATTCGAAGTATTTGGTTCTTCAATATAAATTTTCTGAAATCTTCTATCTAATGCATTATCCTTTTCTATATATTTTTTATATTCTTCTATTGTAGTTGCACCTATTAACCTCATTTTTCCTCTTGCAAGTGATGGTTTAAATATATTTGATGCATCTATAGCACCCTCAGCACCACCAGCACCTACAAGAGTATGTATTTCATCAATAAATAATATGATATCATCATTTTCTTCAACTTCTTTTACTATTTTTTTAATTCTTTCTTCAAACTCACCTCTATACTTTGTACCAGCAACTGTTGTTGCCATATCAAGTGATAAAATTCTTTTACCTTTTAAACTAAATGGAACATCTCCCTTTACAATTTTCCTTGAGAGTTCTTCTACTATAGCAGTTTTCCCTACACCAGCATCACCTATAAGAATAGGATTATTTTTCGTTCTTCTTGATAATATTTCTATCAATCTTTCTATTTCATCATCACGACCAATTACAGGATCTAATTCATTATTTTTTGCTCTTTTAGTTAAATTAGTCGTTAAATCATCTATAATAAGTTTCTTACATTTTTTCTTTTTTAATTCTTTTTTTTCACTTATTTCAGAATATAATTTATTTATATCAACATTTAATCCTAAGAGAATTCTAATTGCTACACCTTCCCCTTCATTTAAAAGTGATAAAAATAAACTAGTAACCGTAATTTCATCGCCAGTTTCTTTAGACTCAATAACTGCACTTTCTAATATTTTATTTAACCTTGCTGTATTTATAAATAATTTAGATTTTACATCACCAATACCTACAGCTTTAATTAATTCTTCCTTAAAGATTTTATAAGTAATTTTATATTTTTTTAATTTATTAGATAACTCACTATTCTGTTTTAAGATTGCAAGAAATAAATGTTCACTACCAACATACTGATGTTTAAGTTCACTCATTTCCTTTTTTGCCATAACTAAAACTTTTTGTGCTTCCTCACTAAATTTTGCAAACATAATAATCCTCCTTATTAAATCCTATGTATGTTATGGTTATTTTAATAAAATTTATACATTTTTTTATATAGAATAATAATGTACATATTGAATAATATTTAATAGGTGATTTTATGGAAGTTAAATGTAATTTACCATATCCTGAAATTAGGGTTGAAGGAAAAAATATAGAATATGCAAAATTATTAATGGAAATTTATGCTGGTAAAATAAGTGAAGATACTGCTATACATCTATACATATTTGAACACTTATCTCTTGAGAAAAAATATGAATATTATGCTAAAATACTTGTTCAAATAGCAATTGTAGAAATGAAACATCTAAATATATTAGGAGAATTAATTAAACTACTAGGTATTGAACCGGAATTTATGAGTTATGATAATAAAAATAATATACTTATTCCTTGGAATAGTAGATATGTGAATTATAAATTTAATATAAAAGATATGATAGATGTAAATATTAAAGAAGAAGAAGAAACTATAAAATACTATACATATTTAATAGGTGTAATTAAGGATAAATATATAGTAAATATAATTAATAGAATTATACTTGATGAAAAAATACATTTAAAAATATTTACTGATTTTAAAAATGAATTAAATAAAAAATAGAAAATCAAAGGTCTAAATAAACTTATTGATTTTCTATTTTTTATATTAACAAAATTTAAATTATTTGATTTCTATTTTGTTTTTTTAGTTTTACTTTTTGAAGTTGGCTTTTTACTTGAACTTGATTTTTTAGTTGTAACATTCTTACTATTTTTCTTTTCATTTAGTTTAGTATTATTCTTAGATTGTTCTTTTTTAACTTCAACTTTATTATTATTCAAAAATACAAATTTATATAATATACTAACAATTAATATTACATATCCAATTAATGAGATTAATATAATAAACACTATTGATGGTACACCAATAAATTTAATTGATGAAATAAATAATACACTAAATAACAATGCAAATAATACTAATATATACTTATATATAAATTTAAACCATTCCTTATATGATAAATTAGTATATTGAAGTCCTAGTAAAATTAATATACTTGTTGGAACTATAAGCAAGAATAATGAATATATAACTTGGAATACTAATGCAAGTAATACATAAAATTCTGATTCACCAACTGTAGCTAATGTTGATAATGCAAACTGTGAAGCATATGAATAATCAGGATAAACTAATGATGACAACATAGATACTAATGTACCAGAGAATAATTTGTCAGTAATATTATTAATAGCTGTAATTATTGTATAAAAGAATCCTGAATTATATACACTAACTAAAACTACATTAGCAAATACTATAATTAATGCATATGGTAAACTTCTTTTTAAAGATTTAGCAATAGTTTCAAGTAATTCATCAAATTTAATTTTGTATACTAATGTTATAACTAAACTTGCAATAAGTAATACTATAGATAAATCATATACAGTCCATGTACCAAATGGATTTAATGTTGCACCTATTATTGAAGTAAATACAGATACATTAAATACTTTAAAATTTGTAATAGTATCGTATAAATCAGTAAATCCTTCAAATCCAAAATATGAAGACCATGGAACTACACCAAGAATAATAAGTACTAATAATACATCAAATACTATTGATATTAAAGCATTATTGCTTGATTTTATTTTTTCTAATTTTGTATCTTCTGGTTTTTTTGCAAAAAATATTGTAAATAATATTAAAGATATAATAACTATAAACAATATAAATACCTTAAATAAAATATTATCTGTAACAGTAGAACCTAATATTTGATTTGAATATAATGTATATAATGATCCAGTACTACCTAAAATTATTGAACCTAGTGTAACTAAAATTGATGTAGGTTTGTCATAACCTAATTTTCTAGATACATCTATAAATGCTGGAACCAATATAAGCATTGGCATCATATCTCCAATTAACGCAGTTATAACAACAAAAGTTATAATGCTTATAATAGGAAATAAATATTTTTTATTTTTAAACATACAAGCAGTATTATTTATAGTTTCATTATATTTACCTGTTTTATGTAATATAAAATAGAATATACCTATACATAAAATATATATAAATGAGTTTAAAAATACTCCAAATGATGTTATACCATTTCCAAAAGTATCTATTAAACTAACGGGATTTATATTTCCCTTTGTTAAATTACCATAACTATCAAAACTAGTTTGTGGTATTAAAAAACTTAAAACAATTGTAACTAATATTGATATACTCAATATCTTAAAAACATTATATTTTTTCATAATTTTCCTCCATTTTTTTATTTACTTCATTTATTGGTTTCATAATTGGATACATTACTACATCCTTTATATTATCACTATTCGTTAGAAGCTGAATTATTCTATCAATACCCATACCCCAACCTGATATAGGTGGCATTCCATATTCCATAGCATTTATATAATCATAGTCCATATCCATTGCTTCTTCATCACCATTTGCTTTTAACTTAGCTTGTTCAAGTAATCTTCTTTCTTGTTCAATTGGATCAACAAGTTCAGAAAAACCATTAACAATTTCTGCACCATTTATTATAAGTTGAAATCTATCAGTTATTTCTTTATTATCATCATTTGCTCTTGCTAGTGGAGATAAACTTGTTGGATGTTCTGTTAAATAAACAGGGCCAATCATATGTGGTCTTGCAACTTTCTTATATAAATAATCTATTAAATTACCATAACCTAAATTTTCAATTGGAGTTTCACTATCAAGTTCAATATTTTCTTCTTTTATCTTATTTAATAGTTTTTCTTTTGTATCATATTTTTTAATATCTATATTAGAATATTTTAATATTATATCTCTAAATGATACTTTACTCCATTCACCTGATAAATCTACTATTTTGTCCCCAACTTGTATACTAAGTGTTCCAAATATATTCATTATAATTGTCTGAAGCATTTCTCTAATAAACTTCATATTATCTTCATAGTTATAATATGCTTGATACGCTTCTATCATAGTAAAATCTTGAAGATGTGTAGCATCAATACCTTCATTTCTAAAGCATCTCGCTATTTCATATACTTTTGGAATACCAGCAACTACTGATCGTTTCATATAAGTTTCTGGTGCTATTCTTAAATATACATCCATATCAAGCGCATTATGATAAGATTTAAATGGTCTTGCAACTGCTCCACTTGGTTTATTATTAAGTATTGGAGTTTCAACTTCATAATATCCATGATTATCTAAAAATTTTCGTAATTCCTTAACAAAATTCATTCTTACTAAAAATCTTTTTCTTGTATCTTCATTAATTATCATATCTAAATATCTATTTCTATAGCATAATTCTTTATCAGTAAGACCATGAAATTTTTCAGGAAGTGGTTTTAATGCTTTACCTAAAAATTCAAAACTAGATGCCCTTAAAGTTTTTTCACCAGTATGAGTTGTAAATATTTCTCCTTTTGCTCCTATAAAATCTCCTACATCAAAATTAGCTTTGAAAAACTCATACTTTTCTTCACCAACTAAATCAACTTTTATTGAAATTTGAAGATCACTTTCTATATCCCTTATCTTAATAAAACTCATCTTACCCATTTTTCTCATAAATACAATTCTACCAGCTACACTAATATTGTCTGAACCATCTACTAGATTTGAAGCTTCTTTTAACGAATGAGTAACTTCATACCTTTCAGGATATGGATTACATATTTTTGATATTTCTTTAAGTTTTTCTCTTCTTACTATTTCTTGCTCTGTTAATTCCCTCGTTTTACTCACCTCCGATGTACTATAATTATATCATAAATTTAAATAAAACAAATATATTTACTGTTATTTTTTTCCAATTAATCTAAATTTTTCATATAATCTTTAAGTAATTCTACAAGTTCTTCTTTTTTTTGACATTTAAATATTTTATTTTTAATTTCACCACTATCTTTTAAACCTTTTATATACCATGAAGCATGTGTTCTCATTTCAAGTACTGCAACTTTTTCATCCTTAATATCAAGTAAATATTCAAAATGTTTCAAACATGTTTTTATTTTTTCTTTTGGTGTCTGCTTAGGTAATTTTTCACCTGTATCTAAATAATGAACTATCTCTTTAAAAATATATGGATTACCTAGTGAAGCTCTTCCTATCATTACAGCATCACAACCTGTTTCAGATAGCATCCTTTTTGCATCTTCTACGGATTTTATATCTCCATTACCTATAACTGGTATATTAACTATCTGTTTTACTTCTTTAATTATATTCCAATCTGAAACACCATCATATCCTTGTACTCTTGTTCTTGGATGAACTGTTATAGCACTTGCACCTGCTTCTTCACATATCTTAGCAACTTCTTTTGCATTTATACTATTTTTATCCCATCCACTTCTTATTTTGACAGTTACTGGGCAAGGAACTGCTTTAACAACAGAAGAAACAATATCCTTTATCTTTTCTTTATTTTTTAAAAGAGCAGCTCCAGCTTGGGATTTAAGTGCAACTTTGGGAACAGGACATCCCATATTTATATCTATAATATCTGGTTTCATAAGTTCATATATTTTCTTTGCGGCAATTACAAAACTTTCTTTATCACTTCCAAAGATTTGCTGTGCTATTGGCCTTTCAAAATCAGTCATATATAGCATCTTCTTTGTTCTATCACTATCATACATAATAGCTTTATCACTAACCATTTCTGCAAATACTAATCCAACACCCATTTCTTTTGCAAGTTTCCTAAAAGCACTATTACATATTCCTGCCATAGGAGCTAAGCATACATTATTCTTTATTTGAATATTTCCAATATTAAAACTCATTTTTTCACCTATCCAAAATACAATTAAATTTTCTACTAAATAAATTATAACATAAAAAAAGGACATATTTTAATCCCTTTTTCAATGTATATTATTTAAGTTATATTTTTGCACGCACTATTAATCTTCTTTGATTATCCCTAGTACATGTAATAAGTGTTAAGATTTTTTTATCATATAAATTATCTAATATATACGTATCTTTTATATTAATAGTTTTAATTTCATAAACCAAAAACTTATACTCATAATCATAAGTATTTACTACTAATGTATCTCCTATAGAAAGTTTATATAATATAGAAAACACATATTTACTATTATGACCTGCTAAAACTATATTACCAAATTTATCATTTATATTAGAACCATTATTTAAAAAGAGAACATTATTTGAATCTAATATCATCTTTTCATCACCATGCATTATGATACCCTTATAATCAAACTTTGGTATATAAATATAACCATCATATTTTCTATTTTCTAAATCACTAACTATTATATTATCTATATTTTCTTTATGTATTTCATGATATGTAGCATCATAATGTACTAAGTATACAATGGCTACTATAACTAAAATCTTATATAAATTTCTTAACAATTATTAATATTCCTAATATAATAAATGGAGCAATATTTTTAACTATATTACTAGAATAACTTGTTACTGGCATTATAGTTTTATCAT
Organism: uncultured Bacilli bacterium; assembly: GCA_947589275.1. GTDB lineage: Bacteria > Bacillota_I > Bacilli_A > RF39 > UBA660 > CAG-433. The sequence continues at coordinate 10,573 of CANQAQ010000024.1, forward strand.
TATAAACTATTATATCTGAAAGACATGATATATCATTTACTGAAAAATATACTCTATCACTATTTAGTATATAGCCACTTGGTACCTTCACTTGATCTATATAATATTTACCATATGGTAAATTTTCTATAACTATTTTCCCATTATTATCTGTTTTTCCATTATATACAAGTTTACCAGATTCATTGTATACATTTATTTCTACATTTTTTAAACCAGTATTATTATCATCATATGATATATAAACAATATCACATTTAATTTTTTCATTAACAAGTTTTAAAGATTTCTCAATAACATATGTATTATCATCTTTATATTTTAAATCTATTTTATGATATTTTTCATCTAATATATATCCTTCTATAGTACTAAGTTCTTTTATATAATAAGTTCCTAATTCAATATTAGATATTGTATAACTACCATCTTTCTTAGTTAAGAAAGTTTTAATTAGTTTATAATCTTTATCATATAAACCAAATTTAATACCTTCTAAAGCAGTCCCATCTTCATCTACCTTATTTATTTTTATCTTACCTGTTGGAACATCATTATAAATATCAACATTATAATATGAATCCTTAATTTCAACACTATTATTTATATCAATAATAGTTTTATTTTTATTAACTACATATCCACTTGATGCTTTTATTTCTTCAATTTCATATTTTCCTTGATTTAATTTTATAATTGCATATCCATTTTTATCGGTTTTTAAATTTTCAGTAACATATTTATTAGTATTTAAATCCTTTATTTTAAAAACTGTATTTTCATTTTTTATTAAGTCTTTAGTTTTACTATCCCTTTTATTAATTCTTACATTAACTTTATCAGATGTTATAGTAATTTCTCCAGTCTTGGCATCTGTAAAACCAAATAATGCCATTTTTTGAGTTCTAACATCTTTTCTTTTATATACTATAGATTTTTTATTATCTACACCTTTAGATGTAAAATTAATTTTATGTGTTCCTAATTTATTAATATTAAACGTAATATCAGAACCATTTACTTTATAGTCTAAATTAGTATCAATTTTATAATTACTAAGCACATTATTATCATCATGTATAGTTAATGTATCTCCAAGATTTTGCGTATAACAACTACCTAAAAATGAAGGTGTAATATTATGTTTACTAACCAAAGATAATATTTCATTTTTTTCTTTTTCTATATCAATTTGTTCAGTATTACTGGTATCACCAACAGTCCATTTTATATATTCATCATCACTAAATGACCAAATAAGTTCTTGTGTTGCCATATAATATTTTAATGTATTATGTCCCTCATACTGATATCCATAATGTGCAATTAATTCCATCATCTTTCTTTCTTCTTCTGTATATCCAGATTCACTAAAATCATCATATGAACTATATACATAAGTATTTATTGGTGTTGATGGATCAATACAATACACTAAGTTGCCATTTTGATATCTAAATGGTAATTGACCATACGTAAAAACTTTACCATTTCTATAATGAAATGACCAAACATTATCAATATATTCTGTTTTTAATATTGAATCATTTTCTAATGCTTTTACATCAAACAAAGAAGTAAATAACACTAGAAAAGAAATAATTACTACTTTTAAAACTTTCTTCATTTAATTCACCTCTCAAAATATATATTTACCACATATCATAAAATCCCCTTAAAAAATAAAAAAAATAGAATAATTCTATTTTTTAATAAATGATTTCTCATCTTTAGTATAATTTAATATATTTTGACTATCTAATAATATAATATTTTCTATATCTCTTGAACATATAAGTCTATAACCATATTTTTTTAAAAATTGAGTTATTTTTTCTTCTATTCCTTCATCAGAATATTGTTTATTTGAAAATATTTTTAATTCCATAGTCTTTTTTGTATATCCAAATTTAACACACTCATATGTACCGTCATTATGTTCTACATCTATACTATATAATCGTAAAAAAACTTTATCATTTGATGCAAGTGAACGTATATTTGAAGATACATTTAATCTATTAAATTCTTCATTTATAATATACTCATAATCTTCTGTAATATCTCTTAAATTACTTGTTATCATATA
>CANQAQ010000025.1 GCA_947589275.1 uncultured Bacilli bacterium
TACAATTGAAAATCCTGATATGAAATTAATAGAACAATTAAATATAGCAAAAGATCAAGCCGAAAAAGCAAATAATGCAAAAACTGATTTTTTATCTAGTATGAGTCACGAAATAAGAACACCTCTTAATGCTATTGTAGGCTTTAGTAATTCATTAAGTGAAAATCCTAAACTTCCTGATGAAGTTAAATCTGATGTAAAAGATATATTAGTTGCATCTGATAATTTGTTAGAGATAGTTAATGGAGTTCTTGATATATCAAAAATAGAGGCTAATAAGATTGAAATAATTGATAAAGAATATGATACTAAAAAGATGTTTGAAGAACTTGCAAAACTTACTAAGGTTAGAATAGGTGAAAAACCAATAGAATTTATTGTTAAATTAGATGAGTCTTTGCCAAGAGTTTTATATGGTGATCATATAAGAGTAAAACAAGTAATTTTAAATATTTTAACTAATGCAGCTAAGTATACAGATAAAGGTCAAATAATATTTAATGTTGAATCTATAATTAAAGATGATATTGTAAGAATGATTATATCTGTTTCAGATACAGGTAGAGGTATTAAACAAGAAAGTATATCAAAATTATTTGACAGATTTGAAAGATTAGATGAAGACAGAAATACCACTATTGAAGGAACAGGCTTGGGACTTGCAATTACTAAAAAATTACTTGAGCTTATGCACGGAACTATTGTTGTTCAAAGTGAATATGGAAAAGGTTCTAAATTTACTATTTCTATAGATCAGAGAATAGTAAAAAATCCTACAATTTCTCTTGATGAAAATGCACAAAGTAATGTTCAGGCATTTGATTTATCTAGTAAAAAAGTTTTAGTAGTTGATGATAATAAATTAAATATAAAGGTTGCAACTAGATTATTAGAACCATATAAATTAAATATCACTTCAGCAGAAAGTGGAGAAGAGTGTTTAAATTTATTAAAGGATAATAAATATGATTTGATATTGATGGATGATATGATGCCTAAAATGAGTGGAACTGAAACATTAAATAAAATAAAAGAAGAAAATTTATTTAGTGGGCCTATAATTGCACTTACAGCAAATGCATTAACAGGAATGAAAGAAAAATATTTAGAAGCTGGATTTAATGATTATCTAGCAAAACCTATTGAAAAAAATGAATTAAATAGGGTTTTAAAAGAATATTTAAAATAGTGTAAAGAATAGTAAATAATTATACATATGATGTAAAACTATGATATAATTACAATAGAGGTGATTATATATGGATTTTCTAAAGGAAAATGGTGTAGATGTTGAAAAGGGATTAGAATTACTTGGCGATATTGATATGTATAATGAAACAATGGGTGATTTTTTAGATGAAATAAATAGTAAGATGCCTAAAGTTATTGAATACAAAAATAATATGGATATGCCTAATTATGCGATTTTGGTTCATTCAATAAAGAGTGATTCTAAGTATTTAGGTTTTACAAAACTTGCTGAAATAGCACTTGAACATGAAATGAAAAGTAAAGAAAATGATGTTAATTATGTTAATGAACATTATAGTGAATTAGAAAATGAAGTAAATAGAGTTATTGATATTGCAAAAAGATATTTAGGAAGGTAGGAAAGAAATATGAATGATAATATTATATTTAGACCAGCTATAGAAGATAAAACAATTTTAATAGTAGATGATTCTAATATTACAAGAAATATGATAGAAAAAATTTATAAAGATCAATATAAAATATTAATGGCAGAGGAAGGAAAGGGCGCAATAGATATAGTAGAAGTAATGCCAGAAGGTTCAATAGTTGCAGTTCTTTTAGATTTAAATATGCCAGATGTTGATGGGTTTGCAGTATTAGATTATTTTAAAACACATGGTCTATTTAAAAAAGTTCCAGTATCTATTATTACTGGAGAATATGATAAAAGTGTAATCAGAAGAGCAAAGTCATATGATGTAGTAGATATACTTATGAAACCATTTAGTGCTGAAGCAATAGAAAAGACTGTTACTAAAATGATAAATTCTAAGAAGTAATAACTTCTTTTTTTATATATTAGTAGACAAGTTATAAAAAATATGATAATATCAAATTATAAAATATTTAGAAGGGAGTATGTATAAATGGAAGGACAAAATAAATCATCAAAAGACTGGCTTACAACATTATTATTATGTATCTTTTTTGGTGGACTAGGAGTACATAGATTCTATGTTGGTAAAACTGGTTCAGGAGTAGGAATGTTACTTACTGGTGGTGGATGTGGAATTTGGACTATAGTTGATTTAATATCTATAATATGTGGAAACTTCACAGACGCTAACGGAAATGTTATCTCAAATAAGTAGTAAAAAAATCAGGTTTTTATCTATTGTTTTAATAGTAATAATAACCTATTTTTTTCTATTATTATTCTTAAAAGTTCTTGTAGATAAAGGTCCAACTTTGTGTATTTATAAGTTATTATTTAATACTGAATGTCCTGGATGTGGTATTACTAGAGCTTTTTATCATATGCTTAAATTGGATATTACTAAAGCTATAGATTTTAACTATAGAATAATTATAGTATATCCTCTTATTTGGGGGATATATATAAGTTATATAAATAAAAAATTAATTAATTTTCAAAGGAGAATACAAAATGGCAAATGAAAATAAAAATAATAATGAAACTGCAGAAACTATAACTGGTATGGCAAAAGAAAAGGAAGGAGTATTAGTATATTTAATTCCTCTTTTAGGTCTTATATTTGCTATTATGAAAGATAAGAAAGTTTCTGATTTAGCTAGGTTTAATTATAATCAAGCAGCTACTATATTTATCATAAATATAGGTTTTAATATAGTACTTAATATAGTTGGAAGTTTTATTCCTTACATAGGATATGCAAGTTATATTATATCATTACTATTATTTGTTTTTTCTATAATAGCACTTGTAAAAACATATAATGGTGAAAGATATGAAATTCCTGTAGTATATGATTTATCAAAATCAATATGGGGAAATAAAGAAGATTAATCTTCTTTTTTTTATGTATTAAATCTTTGTGTTATATGATATAATTATAATGGTGATAGTATGAGAGTAGTAATATCTGCTGGTGGAACAAGTGGTCATATAAATCCAGCACTTTCTATTATAGATAAAATCAAAGAAAAAGATAGTAATAGTGAATTTTTATATATAGGAACAACAGATAGAATGGAAAAAGATATTATTCCTAAGAAAAATATTCCATATATAGGAATTGAAATAAGTGGATTAAGAAGAAAATTAACACTTAAGAATATTAGTTCAATAACTAAATTTTTAAAAAGTATAAAAATATGTAAAAGAGAAATAAAAAAATTTAATCCAGATATAGTTATAGGTACAGGAGGATATGTTACAGCGCCTGTTATATATGCTGCAAAGAAATGTGGTTATAAAACACTTGTACATGAACAAAATAGTGTACTTGGACTATCAAATAAGATTTTATTAAAATATACGGATACTTTATGTACATCATTTGAAAATATGAAAATTAATAATGTAAATTGTGTTTATACTGGTAATCCATGTTCCGAAAGTGCTAAAATAAAAAAACCATTTAATAAAAAAGATTTTGGTTTAAGTGAAAATAAAAAGTTAGTTTTAATAGTAATGGGTTCACTTGGTTCTTCATCAATTAGTAAGATATTAGAAGAATGCTTAGATAAATTTGATTCAAATATTTATGAAGTTGTAATTGTAACTGGTAAAAGTTTGTATGATGATTATGTTGGATTAAAAAAATCTAAAAATGTATTTATTTTTCCATATATTGATGATTTAGTTAGACTTATAAAAATATCTGATTTATTAGTAACTAGGTCAGGTGCGACTACATTATGTGAATTAATAGCAACTAATACACCAGCAATATTAATTCCAAGTCCATATGTTACTGAAAATCATCAATATAAGAACGCACTAACTTTAAAAGAAAAAAATGCAGCTATTTTAATAGAAGAAAAGGATTTAAATTCTAAATTATTAATAAATGAAATAAATACTATTATGAATGATAGTACAAAATTAAAAAATATGAGAAAAAATCTAAGAAATATAGAAACAAGTAATAGTGCTACATTAATTTATAATGAAATTAAAAAATTAATTACTAAATAACGTACTAGGAGCTGATAAGAATGAAAAGAAGGGTAAAAAAAATAAAGAAAACAAGAGTATTTATTGCAATATTCATTCTTTTAATAATTATATTACTAGTTTTATTAATATCAAGAATGCCTGTTTTAGGTTATTATGTAGAAGGTAATAAATATTATACAGATTCTCAAATATTAAAAATGACATCATTAGATAAATATCCATCATATCTTTTTACAACAAGTATAGCAGTAAATGCTAAAGTAAAAAATAATCCATTAATTGATAGCATAAAAATAAAGAAAACATTATTATTAAAATTTAGAGTAATAGTAAAAGAAAAGAAAATACTATTTTATGATTTAAATAATAAAGAATCTATAACAGATGATATGGATAAAATAGATTTTTATGATAAAAATTCACCAATACTTACAAATGATATTAAAGATAAAGATATTTATAATTCTTTTATAGATAAAATGAAAAAAGTTGATGATAGTATTTTAAATAGTATTTCAGAAATAAAATATGATCCTAATGAAATAGATAAAGAACGTTTTTTAGTAACTATGAATGATGGAAATTATATATATTTAACTTTAAGTAAGTTTAAAAAAATAAATGATTATTTAAAGATATTAAGTACATTAGATAATAAGAATGGTATTTTATACTTAGACTATGGTAATTATTTTGTCCCATATGAATAATGTTAAAATTTTAAAAGGTTTTTTTTGATAGAAAAACCTTTTTTTTTTCTTTTTTTTATAGTATAATGTAGTTACCATAGAGGAGGGATATGATGAAAAAAATATTTTCATCAGTTGATATAGGGTCTAGTTCTATTAAAATAGTTGTTTGTGAACTATTTGATAGTCGTCTTAATGTACTAGCATCAACAAATTTCCCTTCTTTAGGAGTAAAAAATGGTATAGTAGTAAAAGATGAAGATTTTATAAAATCTTTAAAAGATGCATTTAATGAAATAAATACATCACTTGGAGTTATTGTTGATAAAGTTATAATAAATGTTCCTATGTATGATGCAAATTATATGATTACTAATGGTTCAACAACAATAACAAATGAAGATAAAATTGTAACAGGTAATGATATGGTAAATGCGCTTCAAGGCTCTATATATAATAAAATAGATAAATCAAGAGAACTTGTAACTATAATACCAATAAAATATAATATTGATGGTGCTAGACAAGATGTTTTAAAGCCTAGAGGACTTAGAACTGATAGCTTAGATGTTACCGCAATGTGTGTTACTGTTCCTAAAAAAAATATATATAAGATAATTTCAATTTTCCATAGTTTAAATATTGAAGTTATTGATATATTATTTGGTTCAATAGGTGATTATTATGAATTTAAAAATGATTCTATTGATAAAGAAGTTGCTGGTGTTATAAATATTGGAAAAGATAAAACCGAACTTTCAATATTTAATAAAGGAGTAATAACATCATCATTAGTATTACCATTTGGTGATGGTCAAATTGATAGTGAGATAGCATATGTATATAATATTAAAAAAAGTCAAGCAAGGAAAATAAAAGAAACATTTGCTATTTCGGATAAAGATTTTGCGTCTACATCAGATATATATGAAATATTAAATAAATCAAATATTAAGACAAAAATAAGTCAACTTGAAGTAAGTGAGATAGTAATGAATAAGATAAAAGAAATATTAGAAAATGCTAAAAAAAATCTAAATCACTTAACAAAAAAAGAAATTAGTTATATAATAGTAACTGGGGGAATAACTAATATTCCAGGATTTGAAATATTATGTAAAAATATATTTAAAGAAAAATTAGTATCAACTAGTATTCAGACTATAGGAATTAGAAGTAATAGTTATTCATCTAGTGTAGGAATGATAAAATACTTTATTGATAAGCTTAACATTAGAGGAAAAGAATATACAATGTTTACAGAAGAAAAACAAATAGAATTAGTAGAAGCACGAAAGAATAATCATACAAATAGTTCAAATTCATTATTTGGAAGATTATTTGGGTATCTATTTGATAGTAAGGAGGATTAATTATGGCATTAGAAGTAGATCAATTAGCTAAAATAAAAGTAATAGGTGTAGGTGGAGGCGGTAATAACGCTGTTAACCGAATGATAGAACAAGGATTACAAGGTGTTGAATTTATAGTTGCAAATACTGATCTTCAAGTACTTAATAGTTCAAAGGCAAAGATAAAATTACAACTTGGTAATACTGGACTTGGTGCAGGAGCAGATCCAGAAGTAGGTAGAGCTGCTGCTGTTGAATCTAAAGAAGCTATTACAGAAGTATTAAAAGGTGCGGATATGGTATTCGTTACTTGTGGTATGGGTGGAGGAACAGGAACAGGTGCTGCTCCAATAGTAGCTGAGATAGCACAAAGTTTAGGAGCTTTAACTGTTGGTATAGTTACTAAACCATTCTCATTTGAAGGTAAAAAACGTACTGAACATGCAAAAGCTGGATTAGAAGAATTAAAACAACATGTTGATACTTTAATTGTTATACCAAATGATAGATTAAGAGATATTATAGATAAAACAACACCAATGCTTGATGCTTTCCAAGAAGTAGATAATGTTCTTAGATTAGGAGTTCAATCAATTTCTGATTTGATTGCTGTAACTGGACTTGTAAACTTAGATTTTGCAGATGTTAAAGCTGTTATGGAAAATAAAGGTGATGCACTTATAGGTATAGGTGCAGCAGCTGGTGAAAATAGAGCTGTTGAAGCAGCTAAACAATCAGTTAATAGTCCACTTCTTGAAACTGATATAAGAGGTGCAACAGATGCTATAATAAATATAACTGGTGGAACTAATCTTAGCTTATTTGAAGTAGAAGATGCTGTTCAAGTAATTAGAGAAGCAGCTGGAACAGATATAAATACAATATTTGGTGCAGTAATTAATGATACATTAACAGATGAAATAGTTGTAACTGTAATTGCAACTGGTTTTGATAAAGTGGGAGATCCTTACATTGAAACACCAACAATGACAACTCAAGTAATTGATATGATTGATGATGATGACGATTCAGATGATGATATGTATGATATTCCAGAATTCTTAAGAAATAGAAGAAGTTTATAATAATGTAAATTTAATGTATATAATTCAATAATAAATGCTAAAGATATATATCAAAATGATGTATATCTTTTTAATTATTATTAAAAATGATATAATTGTTTATAGGAAGTGGCTTATGCAAAATATATATGGTATTACGAAAACTAATTTAGAAGAATATTTTATTAATAATAATGAAAAGAAATTTAGAGCAACTCAAATATATGAGTGGATATATAGAAAAAATGTAAAATCATTTGATGAAATGAGTAATATTAATAAAGATCTAATTAATAAATTAAAGAAAGATTTTTATTTTGGAAATATAGATATTATTAAAAAGCAAGAGGATAAACTTGTTAAAAAGTATTTATTTTCTTTATCTGATGGTAATAAAATCGAATCAGTTGTTATGTATCATGATTATGGAATTAGTATATGTATATCATCACAAATAGGTTGTAATATGGGATGTGCATTTTGTGAAAGTGGAAGACTTAAAAAAGTAAGAAATTTACAGACTAGTGAAATGGTTCTTCAAGTATTAAAGGTACAAAATGATATTAAAGAAAGAATTAGTCATATAGTTATAATGGGAATTGGAGAACCATTTGATAATTATAATAATTTATTAGATTTTATAAAAATAGTAAATAATCCATATGGAATTGAGATAGGATCTAGGCATATTACAGTTTCAACATCAGGTATTGTACCTAAAATATATGATTTTGCAGATCAAAATTTAGGTGTAAATTTGGCTATAAGTTTACATGCACCTAATGATTTATTAAGAAGTAAAATAATGAAAATTAATAAAGTATATAAAATAGATGATATAATAAAAGCAGTTAAGTATTATATATCAAAAACAAATAGAAGAGTTACATTTGAATATATAATGCTTGATGGAATAAATGATAATAAAGAGAATGCTATAGAATTAGCTAAATTAATTAAAGGAATAAATTCATATGTAAATATAATACCATATAATGAGACAAATAATTTAGAATTTAAAAGATCAAGTACTTTAAAAATTAGTAAGTTTTATGATATACTAAAAAAAGAAAATATAAACGTTACAATAAGAAAAGAATTTGGTTCTAAAGTTTCTGGGGCGTGTGGTCAGTTAAGAGCTGAAAATCAAGGAGGAGTATAGTATGCAAACATTTTTTCTAACAGATACAGGTAAAATAAGAGATCATAATGAAGATAGCGTAACAATATTAAAAAACTCTAATAATGAATATATTTTAGCAGTAGCAGATGGAATGGGTGGCCATAAAGCTGGAGAAGTTGCGTCATCTATTGCAATAAATCATATTACAGAAAATTTTTCAAAACTTGAATCATTAGGTGAAAAGATAGATGCTATTAACTGGATAAGAAAAGAAGCAGAAGATATAAATAATTGTATTTTTGAATATACAAAAGATCACGATGAAAGTAAAGGAATGGGTACTACACTAGTACTTGCTATTTATACAAAAGATTATCTTCTTTTTGGAAATATTGGAGATAGTTCAGGTTTTGTATTTAAAAACGATAAGTTATATAGAGTAACAAAACCTCATACACTTGTTAATTTACTTGTTGAGTCTGGAAAAATTACTGAAGAAGAAGCAGAACATCATCCTAAGAAAAATATTTTAATGCGTGCATTAGGTGCAAATAATCCTGCTGAGATTGATATTTTTGATGTTGATACTGATATAGATGGTATATTGTTATCTAGTGATGGATTAACTAATATGCTTACTGATACTCAAATAGAAAGAGTTTTATTATCAGATAGTACAATTGAAGAAAAGGTTACAAAGTTAATTAGAAAAAGTAATGTAAGAGGTGGTACTGATAATATATCAATAGCATGTTTAATGGTGGAGGAAGGAAGAGAAGATGTTTAGTAAGGGTGAGAAAATAAATGATAGATATGAAATAATAAGATTAATTGGCGAAGGTGGTATGGCCAATGTATATCTAGCATATGATACAATTTTAGAAAGAGATGTTGCAATTAAAGTATTAAGAGGTGATCTTGCTGATGATGAAAAATTTGTTAGAAGATTTCAAAGAGAAGCTATTTCTGCATCATCATTATCACATCCTAATATTGTTGAAATGTATGACGTTGGAGAAGATAATGGTAATTTCTATATAGTAATGGAATATATAGATGGTAAAACATTAAAACAATTAATAAAAAGAAGAGGACATCTAACAGCTACTGAGGCAATAGATATAATGTGCCAATTAACAGATGGACTTGCACATGCACATGATTCTTATATAATTCATAGAGATATAAAACCACAAAATATTATGATCCTTGAGGATGGTATGGTTAAAATAACAGATTTTGGTGTTGCTATGGCTCTTAATGCTTCTGATTTGACACAAACTAATTCTGTTATGGGTTCAGTACATTATTTACCACCAGAACAAGCAGCTGGAAAGGGTTCAACAATAAAAAGTGATATTTATTCATTAGGTATCGTACTTTATGAAATGTTAGCTGGTACAATGCCATTTAGAGGAGAAACAGCAGTTGAAATAGCACTTAAACATATAAAAGAACCTATGCCTAGTATAAGAAAAGTAAATCCAAAAGTTCCACAATCTTTAGAAAATATTATATTAATTGCAACTGCTAAAAATCCAAAAAATAGATATAGCAGTGTTAGAGAGTTATATGATGATTTAAAAACAGCATTAAATAAAGAAAGAGAAAATGAAAAAAGAGTTGTATTTAAATATCCAGAAGATGATTTAGATGAAACAAAAGTATTAACTACTTTAAAAGATGAGTTAAAAGATAAAGAAGATGATAAAAATATCAAACCTGTTGTTAAGTCTATATCTGATGAAGAATATATAAAAGATAAAAAGATGAATAAAGTAACAAAAATACTTATTATTGTTTGCTCAATTTTAATAGTAACATTTTTAATGGTTTTTGTAATAGTTCCAACATTAATTAGAACTCCAGATATTAGTGTGCCAGATGTTACTGGTTTAAGTGTAAAAGAAGCTGCAAGTATTTTAGAAAAAGCAGGACTTATAGTTTCATCTGATGTATTAGATGATTATACTGATGAAGTAGAAAAAGGAAAGGTTTCAAAAACAGAACCAGTTGCAAGAAAGAAAATAAAAAAAGGTGCTACTATTGTGATATATAAATCACTTGGAAGTGATAAAATAACTATAGAAGATTATACTAATAAAAATTATTTAAAGGTACAAGCATCTCTTGAAGTAAGTGGTATTTTAGTAACAATAGAAGAACAAGATGTAAGTGATAAAGCAAAATATAAGGGTAAAGAAGATTTAATAATTGCACAATCTGTTTCAAAAGGAACGAATTTAGTTAAAGGTGATAGTATAATTTTGTATATTCCAAAAATGACTAAAGAATATCCAGATTTTGTTTCTGAAGCTTGGACTTTAAATGAAATAGATGATTTTTGTAAAGAGTATGGTATTGATTTAACTGTAGAAGAAGTAGTAGATGATACTAAACCAGAAGGAACTATAATATATCAAAGTAGACCAAAAGGTAGTGTGATTGCAGAAAAAGTATCACTTAAAATAAAAGTTACTAAAAAAACATCTTCATCAAATAATGAAGATAATAATTTAGATGATGGTATGGTTCCATATGAAGATGAGGAAAACTAATGAATGGTATTATAGTAAAAGTTATTAGTAATGATTATACAGTTATGGTAAATAATGAATATATAATATGTAAGGCAAGAGGTAAATTTAGAAATATTAATATAACTCCTCTTGTTGGAGATTATGTAGTTATAGATAAAGAAAAAAAAATAATAGAAAAAATACTAGATAGAAAAAATTCACTTATTAGACCACCAGTATCAAATATTGATTTAGCATTTATAATAACAAGTGTAAAACATCCAGATTTTTCATCAAATTTACTTGATAAGATGATAAATATTATTGAATTTAATAATATAACACCAGTAATTATAATTACAAAGTATGATTTACTTTCTAATACTAGTGAAATAGATAATATAATTAATTATTATAAAAATATTGGTTATAAAGTATTTATAAATAATGAAATAGATAAAATAAAAAAGTTATTTAATAATAAATTAGTTATTTTAACAGGACAAACAGGATCAGGTAAATCTAGTTTAATAAATAGATTAAATAGTAATTTAAATCTAAGAACAGGTGAAATATCAAAAGCATTAGGAAGAGGAAAACATACAACAAGACATGTAGAATTATATGAAATGTATAATGGATTAATCGCAGATACACCAGGATTTTCATCACTAGAATTTATTAATATGACAAAAGAAGATATAAGAGATAATTTTATAGAATTTAATAACTATAAAGATAAATGTAAATATAGAGATTGTATGCATATTAATGAAGATGATTGTGAAATAAAAAGAAAAGTTAATGATAATGTTATATTAAAAAGTAGATATGAAAATTATATTAAATTTGTAAATGAAAGTAAGTGATAATATGAAAGTATCAGTTTCAATATTAAAAGAAATAAATAATTATAAACAAGCAATAAAAAAAGTAGATAATTCAGTATGTGATTTTTTACATTTAGATATAATGGATAATACTTTTACAATAGATAGTTCTTTTAAAATAGAAGATTTTAAAGATATTAAAAGTTTAACAAATAAAAAAATAGATGTTCATTTAATGAGTACTAATTTAGATAAACTTATAGATGATTTTGAATCTATAAATCCGACGTTTATAACTATTCATGTTGAAATACCTAATGTAATAAAATATATAAATAAAATAAAAAATAAAGGAATTAAGGTAGGATTAGCAATCAATCCTGATACTGATATTGAAAAATTATATCCATATTTAGAACTAATAGATTTAGTATTAGTTATGAGTGTAAATCCTGGTAAGGCAGGTCAAAGCTTTATGACTAGTACAATATGTAAAATGCAAGAGTTAAAAGAAATAAAGCCTAATTATAACTTTTTAATAGAAGTAGATGGTGGAATAAATGATAAAACAGTAAAATATGTTAAAGATTATGTAGATATTGTTGTATCAGGAAGTTATATAACTGATTCAGATAATTATGATGA
>CANQAQ010000026.1 GCA_947589275.1 uncultured Bacilli bacterium
TAGCGAATGAGTGTCATTTTTTTATAACTACTATCATAATGATAAGGAGAAATAAAATGATAGTAATGAGCTTTAAAACTTTTAAAAGAAAAGTCTTAATTTTCATTTTATCAAACCTGGTACCATATAAGTGTAATATTTAATTCAATATTGAATTGACTATTACACTCTTTTTAATTTATTATGTAATAGGATAATTGGTCAACGTATCAAACCTGAACTACGCGTTCGTAAAGGAGGACAGTTGACCATCCTTTGCATAATACATTCGATTAAGCAAGTTGAAATACTCATGTACTTTCGTGTAACAAGCCAGGATGAAAATATGTAAAAGAGATGGAACCAATTATTAAAATTTTGTAGGAGGAAAAATATGTATGCAGTAGGAATTGATGTTTCAAAAGGAAAAAGTACTATTTCAATAGTTACTACTGAAGGTGAAATAATTGAAGAACCTTTTGAGATTAATCATAATCAAGAAGGATTTGATATTTTATTATCAAAAGTTAAAAATTATAAGAAAGAAGAAATCAAGTTTTTAATGGAAGCAACAGGTCACTATCATTTACCATTACTAAATTCATTAATTGAAAAAGATTATTTTGTATGCGTTGAAAATGCTTTAGTAATTAAAAAATATTGTGATATGGATTTAAGGAAAGTGAAAAATGACAAAAAAGATTCATTAAAATTAGCTTGTTATTGTGGTGAAAAATGGTTTAAATTAAGAAAGTTTGAAACAACAGATGAAATTAGAGATCAATTACAATTTCTTTCTAGACAATATACTCAATATATAAAAATTAAAACAAATTTAAAAATACAATTAACTAATTTGATTGATAAAACTTTCCCAGGAATTAAAAGAATTGTAGATGAAGAAAATAGATATGAACTTTTATTAGACATTTATGAAAAATATTCCTATCCAAGTTTAGTGCCAGAAAAAAGCAAAAAAGAATTTATTAATGAGATTGATAATATGGCAAAAAAATATAGACACAAAGTTGGTAAAACTATTGGAGAAAATCTTTATGCAAAAGCTCCAACAATTATAACTTCATGTCCATATAATGAATCATTACAACTATCAATAAATAGTTGTATATTACTTTTAAGAGATACCATAAAAGTAACTAATGATATTATATCAAAAATGGATGAACTTGCAATGCAATTAAAAGAATTTAATGTAGTAAATCAAATGAAAGGTGTTGGACCTAAAACTAGAGCAAGACTTATTGCAGAGATAGGAGATATAAGAAGATTTAAAAATGCTAATTGTTTAATAGCTTTTTGTGGAATAGATGCACCACCATATCAATCAGGAAATTTTAATTCAACAAATAGGCATATTAGTAAAAGAGGAAATAAATATTTAAGAAAAGTAGGATATGAAATAACAAAAAGCATTAAATCTTGTAGGCCTAAAATAGATAATGCAGTATATTTATTTATGATTAGAAAAGAAGCAGAGGGAAAAAATAAAACATTAGTAAAGATAGCAGGATTAAATAAATTTTTAAGAATATATTATGCAAGGGTAAAAGAACTATATAATTGATTTATATTTGGGGTAAGGGGAAATCTACCCTTTTTGTCAAATTAAAAAAATTTAAAAATTAAAAAAAAGACTTGACAATGGTTAGCAAGTCTCCTTTCTTTAAAGATTGGAGGTAGACACTCAACAACTGATATTCCCTATAAAAAGTATACTAGTTATTACATACAAAAACAAGTGTTCGGGTAATATTTTGTTAAAAAGTTGTTGAACTTCTTCCATTAGGACACCATTGACGTTTCTATTAGAACTTTTTCGAACTTCTATATAGAGAACTTGCAAAAAGTTCTTTTTTATGTTATGATGTATTTGTCAAGGAAACTTGCATAAAATAAAAAAGGAACATTCAATATCGCATGTTGAGTGTTGCCATATAATGTGCATCACCTAAATCATTGCTGAGTTAGGTGATTTTCTTTTATATTAAAACTATAAATAGTAATAATACTAATAGGAAGATAAGAATGATTAAAGATAGAATTAAAAAATCCTTCTTATTCATACTATCACCTCCCTTCTTAATGAAGTTTGGCAATCACCCAACTATTAAATGTTCCTAAAATAATTATACCAAACATTTGTTCTTGAAACAATATATTTTTTAATAAATTATGACAATTTAGAAAATACACTTGCGAATTGGTAGTAATTTTAATTTAAAGTTTTACTTATATGTCTTAAAATATGAATTATTAATAATATTAAATATTTTTGTTATAAAAAAATGGAGTTTTATCTCCATTAAATAAATAAATTAAATATATTTGAAATTAAAAAGCATATAATTATTCCAATTATTGTTGGAAGAAGAAAGGATAATATAGTCCATTTTATGCTATTAGTTTCTTTTTTTATTGTTAATAGTGTAGTTGAACAAGGATAGTGCATAAGAGAAAATATTATAGTACATATTGCAGTTTTAATAGTCCAACCATTATTAATAAATATTTCTTTTAATTGATAAATATTACTAAAATCTGATACTATATTTGTTTTTAAATATCCCATTATCATTATTGGTATTACTATTTCATTAGCAGGAAATCCTAAAATAAATGCCATTAGTATAGTTCCATCTAATCCTATCATTTTACCAAAAGGATTAAGGAAATTAATACAATAACTTAAAATACTTATACCATCAATATTTATATTTGAAAAAATCCATATAATGATTCCGGCAGGAAACGAAACAGCTAATGCTCTACATAATACTTTTATAGTTTTATCTTTTATAGAGTGAAATATTACTTTAAAGAATTGAGGTTTTCTATACGGTGGTAATTCCATTGCAAATGATGAAGGTATTCCTTTTAGAATTGTTTTAGATAGTATCTTTGAACACATAAAAGTCATTAATATTCCTAATAATATAACTATAGTTAATATTATTGTACTTATAATAGAATTAGAAATACTACTACTAAAACCAACAAAGAACATAGTTATAATTGATATTATAGTTGGAAATCTACCATTACATGGTATAAAATTATTTGTAAGAATAGCAATTAATCTTTCTCTTTTTGAATCAATAATTCTACTTCCTGTTATACCTACAGCATTACATCCAAAACTCATACACATAGTAAGTGCCTGTTTTCCACATGCAGCACATTTTTTAAAGCCTTTATCTAAATTAAATGCAATTCTAGGAAGAACTCCAGAATCTTCTAATAATGAAAAAAGTGGAAAAAATATTGCCATAGGAGGAAGCATAACAGAAACAACAAATGCAGTTATTCTAAATGCTCCATGAATTAATATTTCATTAATTATATTTGGAATATTTAAATAAGTAAATAAATTAAATAATATATTTTCTAATTTAAATAATAAATTATATAATATTTCTGATGGATAATTAGCACCTGTAATAGTAATATAAAATATGCACATCAATGATAATATCATAATAGGTATACCTGTTATTTTATTTGTCAATAATTTATCGATTTTTCTATCTTTCTTTGTATAATCTTTATCTTCAAAAAAGACTACTTTATTAGCTATTTCTTCAGCTTTATTAATAATACTAGTTGTTATTTCATCTTTTAAATCGATTATATTATTATTTTTTAGATAATCCTTTGCTTTTTTTATGCTTAAAATTAATTCTTCGCTATAATTTGTACCTAAATATTCTATTAGTTTATTTACTATTAATTCATCATTATCTAAGAACTTAATAGCAATAAATCTATTATTTAATTTTGAATTAAAATGTATATTTTCACATATCATATTTATTGCAGTTTCTATTTTTTCATTATATTTAATATTTATTGGTTTAATATTATTTGAATTTTGAATTTTATTTAATAATTTATTAAGACCAATATTACTTCTTGCAGATGTTCCAATTACAGGTACATTTAAAATATTTGAAAGTTCATCTAGATCAATTTTTATTTTTTTCTTTTTTGCTTCATCCATAAGATTTACACATACAATTACATCATTAGTAATTTCACATATTTGAAGTACTAAGTTTAAATTTCTTTCTAAACATACTGCATCACAAACTACAATAGTTAAATCCTTATCTTCAAAACAAATAAAATCTCTTGCTACTTCTTCTTCATCAGAATGTGATATTAAAGAATATGTGCCTGGTAAATCATATATTAAATATTCTTTATCATTAAATTTAAATTCACCATTTGTATTACTAACAGTTTTTCCAGGCCAGTTACCTGTATGTTGATGTTTTCCTGTTAATGCATTAAATATAGTACTTTTACCAACATTAGGATTTCCTATAAGAGCTAATACTTTTTCATATTCTTTATTCATTACAATACTCCACTATTATATTTTTAGAATCATCTTCTCTAAGTGCAATAACAGTACCTCTTATTAAATATGCACTAGGATCATTAAATGGACTTTTTAAAACACATTCTAATTTACTATTTTTTATTATTCCTAAATCTTGGAATCTTCTTTTAATAGATGGCTCAGAATTTATTTGAACTATTTTAACAATATCTCCAACTTTTGTTTTATTTAATGTATAATTATTCATAAAAAAATTAACCTCCAATATTATAAATTAAGAAGTTTCCTTTATCTAACTTCTAAGCTAATATATGTAAATATATTAAAAGGGAGTGGGTTATATGTCGTATTTTGAAAATTTTTATACATTAAAAGGTTATAAATTAAAAGAAAAGAATTATGTTACTGATGCAATGGAGGATTACCTAGAAATGATTTATAGATTAAATAAAAATGTAACAGTCAAAAAATTAAGTGATAACTTAAATGTTAAACCATCATCAGTAAGTAAAATGATAAATAAATTAAAAGAAGTAGGATTTATAGAATATGAAAAATATGGTAAAATTATATTAACTGATGCAGGTAAAGATTTTGGTAATTATTTATTACATAGACATATAATATTAAAAAAATTCTTAAAATATATAAATAAAAAAGATTATAACTTAAAACAAGTTGAAAAAATAGAACATTTTATAGATAGTGTAACTATAAAAAATATAGAAAAATTTTTAAAAGATAATAATATATAAAAAAAGTATCTATTATAGATATTTTTTTTATGTTATAATATACAAGGTGATTTCATGAAACAAATAGGTATTATTTCTATTTTTGTTATATTATTTGATAGAATAATAAAATTATTTGTAGATAAATTATTATTATTAAATGTTAAAAATAAAGTTATAAATAATTTCTTTTATCTTACAAAATGTTATAACAATGGCGCAGCATTTAGTATGTTTAGTGGTAATATATTATTTTTAATATTAATAACAATTTTAGCATTATTTATTATTTATAAGTATGTTAAGAATAATAAATTAAATAAAATTAATAAAATATCTTATGGATTATTATTAGGAGGTATTATCGGTAATTTAATTGATAGATTATTTTATGGATATGTAATAGATTATTTAAATTTTATAATATTTAAATATGAATTTGCTATATTTAATCTAGCAGATATTTGTATTGTAGTAGGTGCGATATTAATATTATTTTTTGATTGGGGTGATAAAGATGTCAAAAAATATTGAAATAAAAGTTAATAATATAAATGAAAATATTAGAATTGACCAATATTTATCAAAAATAGATGATTTAGATTTTACTAGAGCAAAAGTTCAAAAGTTAATAGATAGAAAATTGATATCAGTAAATGGAAAAAATATAAAAAATAGTTATAAAGTTCAAAATAATGATGATATTGTTATTATAGATGAAGAAGAACAAATTAATTTAAAAGCAGAAAAAATGGATATAGATATTGTTTATGAAGATGATGATTTAATAGTTGTTAATAAAAAAAGTGGAGTAGTTGTTCATCCTGCACCAGGAAATTATACAAATACACTAGTTAATGGGCTTTTATATAATAAAGAATTAAGTAGCGTAAATGGATATTTTAGACCTGGTATAGTTCATAGGATAGATAAAGACACAAGTGGTTTATTATTAGTTGCTAAAAACGATAAATCACATGCTTTTCTAGCAGAACAATTAAAGGAAAAGAAAATAACAAGAAAATATGTAGCACTTGTTTCTGGTGTTATTAACCATGATACTGGAACAATTGATGCCCCTATTGGAAGAGATCCAAAAGATAGAAAAAAAATGTGTGTTACAAATATAAATGGGAAAGATGCAATAACTAATTTTAAAGTACTAGAAAGATATAAAGATTCTACTTTAATAGAATGTATTCTTAAAACTGGAAGAACACATCAAATAAGAGTTCATATGAAATATATTAATCATACAGTTATTAATGATCCAGTTTATGGAAACAAAAAAGCTACATCTTTTGGTCAAATGCTTCATGCTAAAACGATAGGATTCATTCATCCAACAACTAAAGAATATATGGAATTTAATAGTGATGTTCCAGAAGAATTTAAAAAAATATTAGATGAATATAAAGAAAGGTAGGGTGATTTAATTGAATTTTAAAATAGTGGATGAAAACGATTTAATAATTATGAAATTAGTACATTATTTTATAACGAAAGAAGATTATCATCCTATAATTATTAATGGTATAGAAAATGAAATATGGCTTGAAAATAAAAATAATGTCTATAGTTTTATTAGAATCGTAACAAAGCATATACATAATAGTGAGCAGTTTAATTATGATATGTTAAAAACAAAGCACATTAGTAAACAAATAAAAAATAAAATATTTGATTTTAATATGAATATGTTATCTATATATGTTGATGTTGAAGATGATTCTGATATAAAAAATATTGATAAACGTTATATTAATGTTATAATTAAAAATGAAGAAGATTTATTTAGTAATAATATTATACTTAATAGTTTTAAAAATATTAAAAATGATTTTATTATGAATGATGATGATTTTGAACTTATTAGTCAAATATCAAAAGAAATTAATGAAAAAACAAAAGTAGAAGGGGAAGAAAGGAATAAAACCATGAAAAGTAAGAAACCAATATTAACTTATGCATTAATATTAATAAATATTTTAGTATTTATACTTATGTATATATATGGTAATGGTAGTGAAGATACAAAAACATTAATAGAATTTGGTGCTAATTATATACCATATGTAAAAGATGGTGCATATATAAGATTAATTACATCAGCATTTATACATATTGGTGTTGCACATTTATTGTTTAATATGTATGCTCTTTATGTAATTGGTAAAGAAATAGAACAACTATATGGAAGAGTAAAATATATTTTAATATATTTAGTAAGTGCAATAATGGGATCATTATTTACAGTAGTATTTGCAAGTAGTAATACTGTTGCAGCAGGTGCATCAGGAGCAATATTTGGACTTTTAGGTTCACTTTTATACTTTGGATATACATATAGAGGATATATTGGAAATAATATTATAAATCAAGTTATACCTGCGATATTATTAAATTTATTTATTGGTTTTACAAATCCTAATATAGGTAATGCAGCACATATAGGTGGTCTTATTGGAGGATATTTAATTTCAATGGCACTTGGAATAGATATAGAAAAAGATAATAAGGGTAAGACAAATGGCTTAATAATAATTATTATTTTAACTATATTTATGATATATATGGGATTTATTAGATAAAAATACTAGTTATCTAGTATTTTTTTTGTATTATTAAAATTAAGTTTAGCTATTTCATATAATATATCTTTCCCATATTTACTTACTATTTTTTTACCAAATTCATCAACACTATTTCCAGCACCCTTTGGAATAAATGCGTTAAATTTATTACCAATTTTTTCTATTTCTTTCAAAAATAAATATCTACTTATTATTGAAGATACAGCAACAGATAAACATTTATCTTCAGCTTTAGTAGTAAATTTAATTTTTCTAAAAACATTACTTTGATTTTTTAAATATGAATAATAATTTTTTTCTTGTGTAAACTGATCAACTACAACCATATCATATACATAATTATCTTTTTTCATTAGTGATAATAAAACTCTATTATGAAGTATTGCTTTTATTTTATTCATGTTATATCCATTTTCTTGAAGTTTATTATATTCAGTATTTTTAAGTATATAAGCAAAATGTGGTATTTCTTTTATTATGTCAGGTGCTATTTTTAATATTTTTTCATCAGTTAATTTTTTCGAATCACGAACACCAAGATTTTCTAGGAATGTTATATTATTTTTATTTACATATGATGCACATACTACAATAGGACCAAAGTAATCACCAGTTCCAACTTCATCAGATCCAATAGAATTAATAAAATAATAATCTGTTTTATCAGTATCTATTTTCTTTTCCTTTTTTTTATCTTCTAATACTTGTTTACCATTTAAAATAATTTCAGTTTCCTTCCAAAAATTTGCATCAATATCAGCACTTATTCCTTGAAATACAACTTTTCCAGATTCATATAATGTTATGACAGTATCTGCATCATCTGCTTGAAATATTGCATATGGGGGAGTTTTTTCTCTTTTTAAATATTTATAATGTTCAATCATTTTTTCCTTTGTATTATCACTAATTTTAAATGATATTGTCATAAATTACCACCTCATAATATTATTTTAACATATATTTCTTTATTTTTTTATATTTTTATAATATAATTAAATAAAGTAGAGGGTGATTTTATGTCTTTAAATATAATTGATGTAATAATTGTACTTATTATTTTAATGGGCGCAATTATAGGTATGAAAAGGGGTTTTATTAAACAAAGTGTAATGACTGTAGGAATGATTTTGGTTGTAGTATTGTCATTTATATTAAAAAATCCTGTTTCTATATTAATGTATAAATATTTACCATTTGTATCTTTTAGTGACATTTTAGAAAATTTATCTGTATTAAATATTTTACTTTATGAAATAATTGCATTTTTAGTAGTTTTTAGTATCTTAAGTGCTATATTGATAATGTTTATTAAAATTAGTGCTATACTTGAAAAATTAATAAAAATAACAGTAATATTAGCTATACCATCTAAAATATTAGGTTTTATATTAGGTGCTATTGAATATTATATTATTGTATTTGTTATATTATTTGTATCAGCATTACCAACTCTAAAGATAGAAGAATTTGACTTTGTTAATAATTCAAAACTAAGACCTATAATACTTAAAAATACTCCAGTAATATCTTCTATAACTGAAAAAACAATAAATACTTTTTCTGATATAAATAATTTAATAAAAAATAGAAATAATATGAGTGATGAAGAATTTAATTGTACTGCAATAGATAAAATGGTTGCAAATGGATTTTTAGATGAAGAAGCTTTAGAATATTTATATTCCAAAGGCAAATTAAATAATAATTGTAAATAGGAGGAATTATGAATATAATTAATGTTAAAGAAAATGAATTTGAAGAAATAATAAAAAATGAAACTGTATTAGTGGATTTTTATGCTGATTGGTGTGGTCCATGTAAAATGATGTCAAAAGTAATTGATGATTTATCAAATGAAATTAATGATGTTAAATTTGCAAAAGTAAACGTTGATATAGAAAATAAATTAGCATCAAAATATAGTGTTATGAGTATTCCAACATTAATATTATTTAAAAATGGTAATATGGTTAAAAAAATGGTAGGATTCCATAGTAAAGATGAATTAATAGAATTTATTAAAAATTAAATTATTTTCTAAGTTGTATTAACCTTATTTCTTGAATATAGAAATAAGGTTTTTAATTAGTAAATAACTTATTATAAAATTAAAAGGATTGTTTTCTGTAAGTTACAGATTGCAATCCTTAAATATTTATAACCTTTTGAAATTAAGTTTAGTGTTAAGATTTTTATTAATTATTATTTTGGTTAGCAGTAGTAGTATTATTAGTATTAGTATTAGTATTAGTAGTATTATCTATTACTATACCTTTCTTTTGTTCTTCATTTTTATCTACAATTATATCTTCTATATCAAGTTCTATTAATCTAATAATTTCATCAAATGTTGTAAATCCTTGAACAACCTTTATTAAACCATCTTGTAGTAATGTATGTACATTTTCATTATATACTAATTTTCTTAATGCATCTTTTTTAACACTATTTGAAATAGCATCACGAATATTTTCATCTATTAATAATACTTCATGTATTGCTATACGACCATTATAACCATTCATACAATTAGCACAACCATCACCAGCAACATACATTTCATTAACATCTATACCTAAATTTCTTTTAAACATATGTTTTTGATACATAGTAGTGGCAACTTTCTTTCTACAAGAAGGACATAACCTTCTTGCTAATTTTTGAGATACTATTCCAGATAAAGATGCTGCTAATAAATATCTTTCAACGTCCATATCTAATAAACGTTCAATAGTATTTAATGAATTATTTGTATGAAGTGTAGATAATACTAAATGTCCAGTAACTGAAGCACGAACAGCAATAGTTGCAGTTTCGTCATCACGAATTTCACCAATCATTATAATATCAGGGTCTTGTCTTAATATAGATCTTAATACATTTGCAAATGTAAGACCGATTTCACTATTAACTTGTACTTGATTAATACCAGCAAGATCCATTTCAACTGGATCTTCAACAGTTATTATATTTGATTCTTCTTTATTAAGTCTTTGTAACATTGAATATACTGTTGTTGATTTACCAGTACCTGTTGCACCTGTTACTAAAATAATTCCACTAGGAATACTAAGCATTTTTAAAATTTTATTATAATTACTTTTACTAAATCCTAATTTTTCAAGACCTTGGATACTCATAGAATAATCTAGTATACGAATAACTATTTTTTCACCACCATTAGTAGGAAGAGAAGAAACACGCATATCAAGTGGAATTCCATTTAGGGTAGTTTTAATCGCACCATCTTGTGGAAGTCTATTTTCAGTAATATTCATACCTGCAATTATTTTTACTCTTGTTATTAGATTCTTTTTATATAATTCAGGTATTTCACAATAATCTATAAGTTGTCCATCAATTCTTATTCTAACCTTTAAATCTTCATTATTAGGGTCAAAGTGTATATCACTAGCTCTATTTTTAGTTGCATCAATTATTATTTCATTAACAATCTCAACAATTGGTAATTTTTCAAAATCAAATGTTCTTAACATTTTTCCACCTCTTTATTTCTTTTAATTAAATACCATTTTCCACTAGTATTTATTCTAAAAATATTATATAATATTTTTATACTAATAGCAAGCGAAGAGAGGTAATAAAATGGAAAAAGATTGTCAAAAAGGATATTTTTTGGTCGAGACAATTATTTCATTAACAGTTGTTGCAACTGTTATAACAATTTTATATGTTACTATAACTAATTCTTTTATAAGACAAAATGATGAGTTAACTAAAATTAATACTACGGAAGGAATTTATACTGCAAAAGAAATAGATAGCTTCTTTAAAAATGATTTAAATGCTTTAGAAAGTAGCATAACTAAGGATAATTCATATATAGATTTGGATAGTTATGTACTTCAAAATAAAAATGATCAATTAACTACATTTAGAGATTTTTATAAAAATTTAAACGTTAAAAAAATGTATTTTTCTACGTATGATATAACTAGTCTTATAAAAAATGAAATAAATGTAAGTATGAGAAAAAACTTAAATTTAGAAAATCAAAAAGATGTAAATAAATGTAATTATAGATATTTAATTATATTTAATGACAATAGTTATTCTACAGTTGGAATTGACTGTAATTAGTGGGTGATAAAATGAATAAAAAAGGATTTACAATAACAGAATTACTAGTAAGTTTTGCAATAGTATCAGTAGTTATAATATATTTACTAAGAGCTACTACTAATGTAATAGTAAAAGAAAATGATTTAATAGTACTTCAAGAATTTAATGTATTTGAATCAACACTATTAAATAAATTTTATGATGATATGCAAGAATTAAATAGTGTAAAAATTGAATATAAAGATAATGAAATAAATTTTATAGATAATAATACAAATATAGTTTATAAAACTATATCATTTGTAAATACTAATGATCAAAAAGGAATATATTATGATGATATATTATATGAATTACCAACAAGTGCAAAATTTAATAACGAAAACTTATATACAAAAGAAGAAGGAATATATGCTTCAGGATATATTAATAACTATACAATAATTACGGTGCCAATAACTGTTAACAAAAAACAAAAAGATGTAA
Organism: uncultured Bacilli bacterium; assembly: GCA_947589275.1. Taxonomy (GTDB): domain Bacteria; phylum Bacillota_I; class Bacilli_A; order RF39; family UBA660; genus CAG-433. Next base: position 12,243 of record CANQAQ010000026.1, read on the forward strand.
AACTAATTATTCAAAATCATGAAAGTATAGTACAAGAAGA
>CANQAQ010000027.1 GCA_947589275.1 uncultured Bacilli bacterium
TGGTGCTGAAAGCAGGAATTGAACCCGCAACCTACTGATTACGATTCAGTTGCTCTACCAATTAAGCTATTTCAGCAATATAAATAAAATATAACATATTAATTATATCATAAAAAATAGTTAATTTATTTTTAAATTAACTATTGTACAACCAATATTAAAAGAATCTAATTTATAATCTAATACATTTTTATTATTTTTTAAATATTTATATACTTCATCCTTTAATATCCCATAACCTTTACCATGTATTATAATTATTTTTTTATTTCTTAATTTTATATTATCATTTATAAATTCTTCTACACTTATCTTTGCTGATACTCTATCCATACCATGTAAATCTAATTTTGGTAAAAAATCTATAAATGGATTAACTATTTTCCTCATATAATCTAATTACCTCTTCTATATTTAATATAGTTTTATTATTATCACATAAAAATTTAGAAAAAGTAGATAATTTAATACTTTTATCTAAATTAAAATTATTCAATATTGAATATATTAATGTTGATTTATATATATCAAAACTATTTTCTTTTACTAAATTTTTATTACCTAGTTTTGGTACTATATTAATTATATTATTATATTCATATAATGTACCTACTTGTTCATCATATATTATTATAATACCAGAAAATAATTTTTTTGTCTTTAAATAAATCTCAGTTATACTTTTTTTATTTGTCATATCTAATTTTATATTAGATAGAATTTCTGCAAATTTAAGTGGTAATATTATATAATCTGAGTATCTTAGTGTTTGTAATCCTTTTTCATCTAGAGTTTCTACATAACTTATAATTTTAGTATTTTTAAATTTAATTTTTAACTCTTTAATTAACTCATAATTAGATGAATTATTATATATAATTTCTGGTATAAAATCTATTTTTCTTGTCAAATCATATTTATAATTATTTCTTTCATAAAGAGTTGTTTTAGAGTTATTTTTTTGATTTCTTAATATATAATTTTTACTTGTCTTAGTATTATTAACTATATTTATATATTCTGAACTTATTAAATTTCTATGTAAATAATTTATTATTTGAGAACCTTCATAGTCATCACCTACATTAGATAAATAATATGTATTTATACCATATTTTGTTAATATAATTGATATATTAAGTGCATTACCTATGCTTTTAGTTTTTTTTACTATATTAAACATTTGTCCTTCTCTAGGATATGAATTAAAAAACAAATTTATATTATAATTTAAATCACCTATTAATATTACATTTTTCATATTATCACCATTTTTAGTATGGCAGAATAAAAATAGCTTATTCTAAACTAAATACTATAAAAAAACTAAGATTTTAAATCTTAGTTTGATTATAGCAATTTATTTAAAATTACATATTTTCTTTAATAGCAGCTTGTGCTGCAGCTAATCTTGCAATTGGAACTCTAAATGGAGAACAAGATACATAAGAAAGACCAATATTATGACAGAATTCAATAGTTGATGGATCACCACCATGTTCACCACAAATTCCTAAATGAATATCAGGTCTTGTTTTCTTACCATTTTCAACTGCCATTTTAACTAATTGACCAACACCATTTTGATCAAGTTTAGCAAATGGATCTGATTCATAAATCTTGTTTGAATAATAACTATCTAAGAATTTACCTGCATCATCACGAGAAAAACCAAATGTCATTTGTGTTAAATCATTTGTACCAAATGAGAAGAATTCTGCTGATTTAGCTATATCACCAGCAAGTAATGCTGCTCTTGGTATTTCAATCATAGTTCCTATATGATATTTAATATCTGAATTTTTCTCTTTTTTTATTTCTTCTATAGTACTTACAACTATATCTTTTACAAAATCTAATTCTTTCTTTTCACCAACAAGTGGAATCATTATTTCTGGTTCAATATTATATCCATCTTCGTTATTTACTTCAATTGCAGCTTCAATTAAAGCTCTTGTTTGCATTTTAGCAATTTCAGGATATGTTACAGCTAAACGACATCCTCTATGACCCATCATTGGATTAAATTCATGTAAATAATTAATTTTATCCATTAATTTTTCTACTGAAACACCCATATCTTTTGCAAGAGCTTTAATATCTTCTTCATTAGTTGGTAAAAATTCATGTAATGGTGGATCTAAATAACGAACTGTCATTGGTAGTCCTTTTAACTCTTTATACATTGCTTTAAAATCACCTTTTTGAAATGGAATTAACTCATTTAAAGCATTTTCTCTTTCTTCAACAGTATCAGATAAAATCATTTTTCTTATTTTAGGAATTCTTTCTTCATCAAAGAACATGTGTTCTGTACGGCATAGTCCAATACCTTCTGCACCTAATCTAACTGCATTTGCAGTATCTCTTGGATTATCAGCATTTGTTCTAACTTGTAATTTTCTAAACTTATCAGCCCATGACATAATTCTACCAAAGTTACCAGATACAGTAGCTTCTTCAGTTTCAACTTCACCTTTATAAATTTTACCTGTTGAACCATCTAATGAAATATAATCACCTTTTTTAAATGTATATCCTCCAAGAGTAAATTCTTCTTTTTCTTCATTTATTTTAATATCACCACATCCTGATACACAACAAGTTCCCATACCACGAGCAACAACTGCAGCATGTGAAGTCATTCCACCACGAACTGTTAATATACCTTGTGCAGCAACCATTCCTTCAATATCTTCTGGTGTAGTTTCAAGTCTAACTAATATAACTTTTTCTCCTTTTCCACCAGTACCTAATTTTTTTGCTTCTTCTGCAGTAAATACTATTTTACCTGTTGCTGCACCTGGTGATGCTGGAAGTGCTGATCCAACTTCTTGTGCTTTACTTAAAATATCTTTATTAAATGTTGGATGTAATAATTGATCTAATGACTTAGCTTCTATTCTAAGAACTGCTTCTTCTTCAGTAATCATTTTTTCATCCACTAAATCACAAGCGATATTAATAGCAGCTTGTGCTGTTCTTTTACCATTTCTTGTTTGTAAGAAATATAATTTACCTTCTTCAATAGTAAATTCCATATCTTGCATATCACGATAATGATTTTCAAGTTTAGTAGCAAGCTTCATAAATTCATCATAACATTCAGGTAAATCTTCCTTTAATTTAGTTATTGGTTGTGGAGTTCTAACACCCGCAACAACATCTTCACCTTGTGCATTTATTAAATATTCACCAAATATTCCTTTTTCACCAGTTGATGGATTACGAGTAAATGCAACTCCAGTACCAGATGTATCACCTTTATTACCAAATACCATTGTTTGAACATTAACTGCTGTTCCCCAATCACCTGGAATATCATTCATTCTTCTATAAACAATTGCCCTTGGATTATCCCAAGATCTAAATACAGCTTTAACTGCTCCCATCAATTGTTCTTTAGGTTCTTGAGGGAATTCTTCACCATGCATTGCTTCTTTATATATAGCTTTGAATCTTTCAACTAATTCTTTTAAATCTTCCACTGTAAGTTCAGTATCGTATTTAATACCTTTTTTATCCTTTATTTCATCAATAATTTTTTCAAAATAAGATTTTGGTACTTCCATAACAACATCTGAATACATTTGAATAAATCTTCTATATGAATCATATGCAAATCTCTCATTATTTGTTTTCTTTGCAAATCCTACTACTGCTTCATCATTTAAGCCTAAATTTAATATTGTATCCATCATACCTGGCATAGATGCTCTTGCTCCTGATCTAACTGAAACAAGTAATGGATCATTATTATCACCAAATGTTTTACCATTAATCTTTTCTATTTCTTTTAATGCAGTAAAAATTTGGTTTTCTATATCAGATGATATAGTTTTTCCATTGTTATAATACTCTGTACAAGCTTCTGTTGTAACAGTAAATCCTTGTGGTATAGGTAATCCTAAATTAGTCATTTCTGCTAAATTAGCTCCTTTACCTCCAAGTAAATTTCTCATATCAGCGTTTCCTTCACTGAACAAATAAACATACTTTTTCATTTAATCACCCGAAAATATTATAACACTTATAGTGGTTAACATAAAGATTTAAATGTCTAAAAATTAATTTTTTTTAAAATATTACAGATTTAATAATATTTTATTTATATTTTTCTATTATTTCTTGGATGACATTTAAAATATACATCCCTTAAATGTTCATTACTAACATGAGTATATATTTCAGTTGATGCTAATGATTCATGTCCTAACAATTCTTGAACTACAAGTAAATCACATCCATTATCAAGTAAATGAGTTGCAAATGTGTGTCTAAACATATGTGGAGTTACATTTATTTTCAAACTTGTCTTTTTTATAATATCATCTATTATTTGTTCTACTCTTCTAGTTGTTAAATTTTTCTTATTTTTTCCAACTATTAAATATTCACTAGATATACCATTAAGTAATATATTTCTACCATTATTAACATATAAATTAATTATTTCAAGAGCATATTCTCCAAATGATACTATTCTTTCTTTATTTCCTTTACCAAGTATTAATATATTTTTCTTACTATAGTCTATATCAGTAAGTTTTATATTTACAAGTTCTGAAACACGAACCCCAGATGAATATAAAATTTCAAGAATTAGTCTATCTCTTTGACCTAATTCTGTATTTATATCAGGAATATTAAATATTTCTTCTATATCATTATAATTTATATATTTAGGAATTCTTTTATCCTTTTTTGGTGATGAAACAAGTAAAAATGGATTATCTTGTACTTTATTTTCTTTTACCAAATATTTATAAAATGTTCTAAGAGTACTTAATTTTCTTGAAATACTTGATTTAGAATTATTCTTTTTATTTAAAAATATTAAATAATTTAACGATAAATTATAATTTATATCATTATACTTTATATTTTCAATATTTAAAAACTCATTATATTCAATTAAATCTTCATAGTAATTTTTACATGTATAATCAGAATAATTTTTCTCATACTTAAGTTGTAAAATAAATTTATCAATTAGTTTATTCATTGTTTTACCATCTAATTAATCTTATGATTATATTCTTTAATGAAACTATTAACTTTATCTTTATCATTAAACAACATATCAAGTTCATTCATTTTTTCTTCGTAAGTCATTAGAGGATTATTAATAATTGAATATGCAAAGCTTTCAGTGTCTAATTCAGACATTTCTTTATTATCTACATAATTAAAGTCTTGAGAAAAATTTTCAATAATTTCTTCTATTCGTTTTGATATTATTTCACATAGTTTTGAAATTTTATCTTTTTTATCAGTTTCTAATTTATGATACATTTTTTCTAAATCATTTTTATTTAATAATGATGTGCATATATCTCTTAATGATTTATAATTACTTTTTACATAATTATCTAATTCAGAGTAATATTCTCTTCCTGATTTCATTGCATTATATAGTCTTACTATAGGTATATTATTTGAATTTTCTGCATTACTATATTCTATCGCTTTTGTTTTTGTTATAACATAATTAAATACTATATTTTTAGGTAAAGATTTTAATTTAGACATAATGTCATTAATATTATTTTCAAATAAAAGAGGCCTATATGGATAATATAATACACTATATAAATTTCCTTTTGATGATTTAATAACAAAGGAATAATTAATATTAATATCTGAAGAAATTCTTTTAAATATAGATTCATCTGTCATAAAATACGTCGTAAAATCATCAATTTCTTCTAATGAACCCTTTAATATTTCTATTTCTTTATTATATATAATTAAATATAATGTATAATTTTTTCTTTTTCTATCATCCATTTTTTACCTCTTATCTTACAGTGTATGGTGTATCAAAACTTCCATTACCAGATTTATATAAAACATTTTTATCTAAGTATATAACTGGATAAACTCTAAAACTATTATACGCTCTTGTAGTAGATGCTACACCATCACTTACATAATATACTTGGTACGTATTGTCACTTACCGCATTAATAGTTCTTAAGCTTGAATTTATATTTGAAAAATAATTATAATTAACGCACTCTGGAGAATTACTTGAAGTACATTTTTCAGAAATACTTGCTCTCATATATTCATTAACTTGAATCATTGAAACATGTAAATTATTATAAATTGTTGAACATTCAGATAACCCATCTATAGAGTAATCATTTAATGCTCTTTTACCTACACATAAATCATGACTTATTATTTTTTCTCTATCTGAATCAGTAAAAAATTCACTTGTATATATATCTTCTAAAGAATCTTTTAACCTACTTTTTGAAAAATCATTTATACCATAATAATTATTTTTTTCACTATTATATCTATCATCCCACAAAATATTATTATCATATGAAACAGTAGAAATAAGTTTTAGATCATTATCTTCTGTAACTTCAATTATTCTATATAATCTATTACTAAGAGAAATATAATTATTTGGATCTTCACCACGATATACTAGTTTATCTCCATAAGTATATAATCCATCTTCTTGATTAACAACATTTACATTTTGCCTTATATAATTAGAAATAGTTTGAGTTTCGTAATATTTACCACATTTTAAATATGGTCTATATACATATTTATTATCCTTAACAAAAATTGATACATAACCAGTACACATAACATTTTCATCTTCTAAAGCTTTTAATTCCTTTATTTTTTTATTATTAACAAGAGTATCTAACTTAATATCTTTTACTTCATCTTCATTTTTTGGAAGCAAATCTTTATTTGACTTAGTATAACTAACAGCTGCATCTCTCATTTTTTCTTCCATTGATGAATAACTATTTACAACAGTCTTATTTGAAAAAATAAATGAAAATATGACTATAGAAACAATTATAACTACAAAAATAATTACAAATTTTAAAATATTATCTCTTATAAATCCCATAAAAATACCTACCTTTTTTAACATTATAGCAATATTAATAAAAATTTAAATAACTATATACATTTATTATACACTATTTTAAAGATAATGTCAGCACTTAGTAAAAAGAAAAATGTTCGTAAGAACATTTTCACTTTATATTATTTATCTTTTTTTATTATTTCAGAAGCTGCGGTTAACATACCAGCCATATTTTGTAAATCTGATGGTATAATTATTTTTGTTGATTGACCATCTGCAACCTTTTCTAATGTTTCATATGATTTTAAAGCTAGTACTGCTTGATCAGCTTTTGCATCTTTTAATAATTTTAATCCTTCTGCTGTAGCCTGTTGTACTTTAAGTATTGCTTCTGCTTCACCTTCTGCAAGTTTTATTTGTGATTGTTTTTGTGCTTCTGCTCTTAGTATTGCACTTTCTTTTTCACCTTCTGCAATTAATATACTTGATTTTTTTTCACCTTCTGCACGAAGTATTGATTCTCTTCTTTCTCTTTCAGCACGCATTTGTTTTTCCATTGCTTCTTGAATATCTTTTGGTGGAATAATATTTTTTACTTCAACACGGTTAATCTTTATACCCCATGGATCTGTTGCTTCATCAAGTATTACACACATTTTACTATTAATTAAATCTCTTGATGTTAATGTTTCATCAAGTTCTAGTTCACCAATTATATTACGAAGTGTTGTTGCAGTTAAATTTTCTATTGCGCTAATTGGATTTTCAACACCATATGTAAATAATTTAGGATCTGTTATTTGAAAATAAACAACAGTATCAATATGCATAGTAACATTATCTTTTGTGATAACTGGTTGTGGTGCAAAATCACGAACTTTTTCTTTTAATGATACATTGTTTGATATTCTATCAATAAATGGTATTTTAATATGTAAACCAGTTTGCCAAGTAGTATGATAACTACCTAATCTTTCAATAACATATGTTTTAGATTGTGGAACAATCTTAATATTTTTTATAATAATAACTAAAAGTACAATAAATAAAATTATAAATTCCATAATTAATTCTCCTTTTTCTTAACAATAATTTTAACGCCTTCAATTTTTAATACTTCAACGTTAGAACCCTTTTTAATCTCTTCATCAGATGAAGCCATAAAGCTTTTACCTAATACGCTAACTCTACCATTTTTAAGTGGTGTAATGTCTTGTGTTACTAGACCTATTTTACCAATAACCATATCTATATTAGTTTTCATTATATTATTTTTAATATACTTATCTAATATAGGCTTAGTAAATATTAGGGATAACGTAGTAAATACTATAAATACTATAAATTGAATTATTATATTATCAGTAAAATATGTAGAAATAAATGAACATAAAGAACCAAATGCAAACCATATAGTTACTAAATTCATAGTAATACTTTCGATAATCAAAAATGCAAATATTAAAATAAACCAAATCATATGAAATATATACCTCCTTTAGATAATTATATTCCCACTATAAAATAAATACAAGTAAAAAATAGATGAAAATTCATCTATTTATTTAACATATTTAATAAATTTATTTTAAACATATCTTTTTCAGCATTTGCCTTACTAATCATTACACCTTTATATGCTCCAAGTTCTGTTGTATGACCTTCAAGTAACAAATCTTCTGGTGTAATAGTTTTTAACAATATAATATTTTTATTAGTATATATGTCATAATGAAGTATTAATTCACCATGAACCTTAGTAAATAACTCATCTGTTGGTAAAATTAATTCATAAGAAATAGTATTTTTTTCTTTATTTTCACTAACTATACTACCTAGAAAATTTCCTTCTTTTAATTCAGGATAAAACTTAAATACAAGTTGTTTAAATGCAAACATATTATACTTTTTAACAGAACGTTCACATTTTTTAAATTTAGGTTCATCTAGATATTCAAAAATATAATTACCTTTCATATTTTATACCCCCTCATTCGGTTCGATGATTATATCATAAATTTAATAATAAGTCAAACAAAACAAAGGGTTGTTCAACTTTTTATTCTTTTTCTTAATTAAATTATATCATGAAAAGTTAAAGTAAAAATCATTAAAAAACTATGTTTACTCCATTTTTACATTTATTTTGCTTCATACCAGTTTTTACCACAAGATACCTCAACTTTTAATGGTACACTTAATTTATATGTATTTTCCATTATATTTATTACAATATTTTTAACAACTTCTTCTTCATTTTTAAGTACGTTAAATATTAGTTCATCATGTACTTGTAATATCATTTTACTCTTTAGATTTTTCCTATTAAATTCATCATATATTTCTATCATTGCCTTTTTTAATATATCTGCACTTGAACCCTGAATAGGAGTATTAAGAGCCATTCTCTCTCCTTGACTTCTTATCATATAATTTGTATTTTTAAGTTCATCTATAGTTCTCTTTCTATTCATAATTGTTTTGACATAACCATTTTTATATGCATCATCTATAACTTTTTGTGTATAAGATTTAATTCCAGGAAATGTTTCTAAATATTTATCTATAAATTTTTTAGCTGATGCAATATCAATATTTAAATCTTCTGCAAGACCAAAACTACTAATTCCATATAGTATACCAAAATTAACTGCCTTAGCTTCTCTTCTCATATTACTAGTTACTTCACTTTCACTAACATTATGAATATCCATTGCTGTTTTTGTATGTATATCAAAGTTATTATTAAATGCATCTATCAAATTTTTTTCATTAGACATATGTGCAAATATTCTAAGTTCTATCTGTGAATAGTCACAAGACATAAATATTGAATTATTTTCTGGAACAAAGCATTTTCTTATTTCCTTACCTTCATCATATCTAATTGGAATATTTTGTAAATTTGGCTCTATTGAAGATAATCTACCTGTTCTTGTTAAAGTCTGTGTATAAATTGTATGAAGTTTTCCATCAGATGATAATGCAGATTTAATACCTAATACATAAGTATTATAAACCTTTGTTAATGTTCTATGCTCAATAACTAAGTTAACTATTGGATGATAAGATACTATTTTATCTAGTATCTCCCTTGCGGTAGAATAAGATTCTTTTTTCTTTTTTGGATATGGTATTCTAAGTTTATTAAATAGTACATCTCCTAATTGTTTTGGAGACTGAATATTAAATTCTAATCCAGCATAATCATATATCATATCTGTTAATTTATCTATTTTTTCTTTTATCTTAGTTCCAATATTATCTAATATATCAGTATCTACTCTAACACCAGTAATTTCCATATCAGCAAGTACATATGCAAGTTTCATCTCTATATCATTAAATAATGGTAATTGATCATCTTTTTCCATATTTTCTAAAAATTTACTTCTTATATCATATATAAATTTAGCACACATACATGATATTTCAGCTAAACATTCTTTATTTTTATCTTTTGTTTTTATTATATTTTCAAAAAGAGGAATATTGTAATTAAAATTATTCGCAATATAAGCAATATCGTCTTTTACATTATAATTTAAAATATATCCTGCAATCATTGCATCAAATGTACAATTATCAAATTTTATACCAAGTTTATTTAAAGAAACAATATTCTTTTTTAAATCATATGTATATTTTGTATATGAATCAAATATATTTTTATTTTCCTTTAGTAAATCTACTGGTATATAATATAAATTTTTTCCATCATATACTGATAAACCATATATATTACTATTATGATAATTTAATGCATCTGTTTGTACATATATAGAAATATCGCCATCTAATTTTAAATCATCTATATTTTCTAATATTTTATATTCAATATTTTCTTCTTTTTCCATAATTGAATTTTCTTTTAATAAACTATAAAATTCTAATTCTGAATACAAATTTCTAAGTTTTTCTATATTTGGTCCATCATATTTTAGATCATCTAAAGAATATATAACAGGTACTTCATTAAATATAGTAGCTATATCCTTACTCATAAATGCACTATCTTTACCATCAATTAATTTTTGTTTTACAGAACCTTTTATATTTTCAATATTATCATATATATTTTCTAATGATTCATATTCTTGAAGAAGTTTTAATGCTGTTTTTTCACCTATACCTTTTACACCAGGGATATTATCTGATGGATCACCTTCTAATCCTTTTAAATCAATCATTCTAATAGGTCTTATACCATATGTATTAAAAAATGTTTCTTCATTCATTCTTATATAATCTTTTTGTTTTAAAAGTTTAACATCTACTTGTTCATTTATAAGTTGTAATAAGTCTTTATCACTACTTACTATAGTTGCTATATAATTTGGATCATTATATACCATTTTTGAATATGTTCCTATTATATCATCTGCTTCATAATTATCAATTTCAAAACATTTTATACCCATTAATGGTACTAATTTTTTTGCAACTTCAAACTGAATTTTTAAATCATTAGGAGTTTCAACTCTACCGTCTTTATATTCTTTATATTTATCATGTCTAAATGTTTTACCTTTATCAAACGCAACTAACATATATTCTGGATTTTCTTCTTTTATTATCTTATTAAGCATATTAACAAGACCATAAAGACCATTTGTTGGAAACCCTTTACTATTTTTCATAATATTACCTGTATATGCAGTAGCATAATAACTTCTAAATAATAAGTT
>CANQAQ010000028.1 GCA_947589275.1 uncultured Bacilli bacterium
GTGCCAATAACTGTTAACAAAAAACAAAAAGATGTAAAACTAATTATTCAAAATCATGAAAGTATAGTACAAGAAGATAATGATAATTATTTAATTAAAGCTAATATTTCTGGTCTTAATTCTAAAGCTAAAGATTCATTTTTAAATGGGCCAATAAAAAAAGAAGAAATAGAATCAATCAAATTTGAAACAAGTAAAAATGTTCCAGAGGGTGTAATAGGTAGCTTTGATGTATCACAAGAACAAAATGAAAGTATAATGGCATGGTATAAAGATAGTGATAAAAATAATTTATATGAATTATATATTGGACAAGATGGAGGAGTAAAAGCAAATTCAAATTCATCCTATTTATTTCAATATTTATCTAAAATAACAGTTCTAGATTTAAGTAATTTAGATACCTCAAACGTAACTAATATGGAAGAAATGTTTAAAGAATGTAGTGCTTTAACAAGTTTGGATTTAAGTAATTTTGATACCTCAAAAGTAACAAAAATGGATATGATGTTTGAAGGTTGTAGCTCCTTAACAAATTTAGATTTAAGTAATTTAGATACCTCAAACGTAACTAACATGGAAGAAATGTTTAAAGAATGTAGTGCTTTAGCAAATTTAAATTTAGGTGAAAAATTTGATACCTCAAAAGTAATAGATATGCGTTTTATATTTGATGGTTGCAGTTCATTAACAAGCTTAGATTTAGGTAAAAAATTTGATACCTCAAAAGTAACAAAAATGGATAGAATGTTTGAAAGATGTAGTGCTTTAGCAAATTTAAATTTAGGTGAAAAATTTGATACATCTAATGTAACTACTATGGAATATATGTTTGAAAGATGTAGCTCCTTAACAAATTTAGATTTAAGTAATTTTGATACCACAAAAGTAACACTTATGGGAGGTATGTTTTCTGGTTGCAGTGCCTTAACAAGTTTAGATTTAAGTAATTTAGATACATCAAACGTAGCAGAAATGTGGTCTATGTTTTTTGGTTGCAGTGCCTTAACAAGTTTAGATTTAGGTAAAAAATTTGATACATCAAAAGTAACAAATATGTCTAGTATGTTTGAAGAATGTAGCTCTTTAACAAGTTTAGATTTAAGTAATTTTGATACCTCAAAAGTAACACTTATGGGAGGTATGTTTTCTGGTTGCAGTGCCTTAACAAGTTTAGATTTAAGTAATTTTGATACATCTAATGTAGAATATATGAGTTTTATGTTTTCTCGCTGTAGCTCCTTAACAAGTTTAAATTTAAGTAACTTTAATACATCAAATGTAACAGATATGAATAATATGTTTTCTTACTGCCCAAAGGTAATAACAGAAATAACAATAGAAAATCCTAATATTAGTGAATATGTAAATATGTTTTTTCTTGCTGCATCTACTTCCGGTTCTCAAATCATAGTAAATTATACAGCTGAAACATTAAATATAGTAGAAAATATGATAAATACTACAACAGCTTTATTCAATGTAAAAAAAGGTGTTCAAAAGTAAGAAGAATCAGAAAATTTTGATTCTTTTATTTACTTTTATAATATGATAAAATGGTTTTAGGGGGATATATATGGGAAATAAGATTATAAATATAAAAGATATATTAGATGAAAAAAGTAGAGTAGATAGATCATATACTTTAGATGAAATATATGAATTTACAAACAAGATTGAAGCTAAACTTAATGAGTTATATGATTTTGGAAACAGTTCTTTAGAAAATGGTTATATTTGTTCAGAAGAACAGTTAAAAATTTTTACTAAGATATGTTGTTCTTATTTTAGAATATGTTATGCAGTATTAGATAATTTTAATGGTTCAGAAGAGGAAAATGATGTGTTATATAATTTTGCTCATGATTTAGATGAAATAAGTAGTAGTCTACCAGATATAGAAGATATTAAAAAAAGAATTTTAAATTTAGATGATAATTTTAAAAAATAATGTATAATAGTTTTAGGTGAAAAAAATGAATCAAGAGAAGATTAGAAATTTTTCCATAATTGCTCATATTGATCATGGTAAGAGTACTCTTGCTGACAGGATACTTGAGTTAACAGGAGCCGTTTCTAAAAGAGAAAGTAAAGATCAACTTTTAGATAGTATGGAGCTTGAAAGAGAAAGAGGAATAACTATTAAGCTTAATAGTGTTAAACTTAGTTATAAAGGATATGTTTTTCATCTTATAGATACACCAGGTCATGTAGATTTTACATATGAAGTATCAAGAAGTTTAGCAGCTTGTGAGGGAGCTATTTTAGTTGTAGATGCTGCTCAAGGTATAGAAGCTCAAACTTTAGCTAATCTATATTTAGCAATGGAAAATGATTTAACAGTAATACCGGTTATAAATAAGATTGATTTACCAAATGCAGATGTTGAAAAAGTAAAAAACGAGTTAGTTAATACTCTTGGTTTTAGTATGGATGATATAGTTTTAACTAGTGCTAAAACTGGATTTGGGGTTAGTGAGTTACTTGATAAGGTAATTAAAAAAGTTCCATCTCCTAAAGGGGATGCTAATGGTAAATTGAAAGCTTTAATATTTGATAGTGTATTTGATTCATATAGAGGTGTAATAGTACAAATTAGAGTAGTTGATGGAGTTATAAAAGTAGGAGATAAAATTAAACTTATGAGTTCAGGTGCAACATATGATGTTGTAGAACTTTTTGTAAGTACACCTAAAGAAGAAAAAGTAAGTCATTTGTTAGCTGGTGATGTTGGATTTATATGTGCTTCAATAAAAAATATAAGTGATATTAAAATAGGTGATACAATAACTTTAAGTAATAATCCAGCAAGTGAAGCTTTAAAAGGTTATAAACCTATGAAATCTATGGTGTTTTGTGGTATTTATCCTGTTGAAACAAATAAATATAACGATTTAAGAGATGCACTTGATAAGCTTTCATTAAATGATGCATCACTTACTTATGAACCTGAGACAAGTAAAGCATTAGGTTTTGGCTTTAGATGTGGATTTTTAGGTCTATTACATATGGATATAATAAAAGAAAGAATAGAAAGAGAATTTAATATTGATTTAATACTTACAAGTCCATCTGTTGTATATAAAGTAGTTTTAACTAATAATGAAATATTAATGATTGAAAATCCAACTAAGTTACCCGATAGACAATTAATATCAAGAATAGAAGAACCATATGTTAAAACTAATATATTTATACCTAGTGATTATATAGGATCTATAATGGAACTTGCACAAAATAAAAGAGGTACATTTATATCAATGGATTATATAGATGATAAAAGGGTAAATATTCATTATGAGATACCACTTTCTGAAATAGTGTATGATTTTTTTGATAAGTTAAAATCATATACTAAAGGTTATGCATCATTTGATTATGAATTTATTGGATATAAAAAGAGTGATTTAGTAAAAATGGATATACTTTTAAATGGAGAATTAGTAGATGCATTTTCAGTAATAGTACATAAAGATTTTGCATATAAAAGAGGTAAAGCAATAACTGAAAAGTTAAAAGAAATAGTACCAAGGCAGTTATTTGAAATACCAATTCAAGCATATATAGGTAGTAAAGTAGTTGCAAGATGTGATATAAAAGCAAATAAGAAAAATGTACTTGCTAAATGTTATGGTGGGGATATATCAAGAAAAAAGAAGTTACTTGAAAAACAAAAAGAAGGAAAAAAGAAAATGAAAATGATAGGTAGTGTTCCACTTCCACCAGAAGCATTTTTAGCAGTATTAAGTATGGAGGAGTAATTATGACAGTTGAAGTTCGAAAGAAAATTTTAGAAGTTGCTAAATATATAATTGAAAATAAGGCAACTATTGAAGATGTTAGTAATCATTTTAATCTTTCTAAATCTACAATTAAAAAATATATAAATGATAAAGATAAATTAATTAGTATTAATGAGGATATATATAATATGGTAAAAGAAATTCAAAAAGATATTATACATGAAGGAGTAAGGTTAGGTGGTAAGCTTAGTTCTAGAAAAGGAACATTTAAAAATAGTGATTATGAAATATTAGAAATAATAGAAGATATTATTTCTAATTCTATTACATTAGAAGAAGCATCTATTAAATATGATATACCAACATCTACTTTATATGAAAGAATAATAAATTATGATGATAAACAATTAGTTTCAGATATACAAATTATATTTGATAATCATAAAAAGGGTAAATAAATTATATAATCTAGCAAAATGCTAGATTTTTAAATTTTAATATGTTAAAATAGTTATAAGAATAGGGATGGTAGATGTGATAGGTAAAATAGTTTCAATTGAAGGAAATTTAGTTATAGTTAATTTAGCTATAGATTTAAATAATAAAGCAGGACTTCTTAATATACATGTAGCGTTTGATTCAAACGGAAGTACTATAATTGGTGAAATAGTTTCATTATCTTTAAAAGAAGCAAAAATAGCATTGCTTGGTGAAATAATTAATAATAATTTTATATCTGGTGTAAATAAGAAACCTTCTTTTGCATCAACGGTTAGAATTATTAATAGAAATGAACTTGATTTGATAGTTGGAAATTCAAATAGTAAATATGCGGTTAATTTTGGTAGTCTTCCATTATATTCAAATTATCCTTTAAATATTGATCCAGATAAGTTTTTTCAAGAACATTTTTGTATTGTAGGTAATAGTGGTAGTGGTAAAAGTTCTTTAGTTGCAAGAATATTTCAAAACTTATTTTTAAATAATACTCCTAAGACTAATATATTTATTTTTGATGTGTTTGGTGAGTATCATACAGCACTAAAAAATGTTAATAATATAAGATATAAATCATATACAACTGATAAAGAAGATAAAGAAAATGAACTTGTAAAAATACCAATATGGCTTTTAGATGCAGATGATATGGCATTACTTCTTGAAAGTGAAAGTTATGTTCAAATACCAATAATAGAGAAAATGCTTAAAATAGTAACAGTTTATTCAATGAATGAAGAAGAAAAAGAAAAACATATTAATGATATTATAGCAAGAGCTACTCTTGAAATACTTTATAGTGGTAAACCTGCAAATCAATTAAGGGATCAAATAATGGCAATATTTACAACATTTAATACTAATTCTTTAAACTTAGATACAGAAATTAGAGTACCTGGTTGGACTAGAACATTAAAAAAATGTTTAATACTAGATAGAGATGGTAAAATATCAGATATTGAATTAATATCTAATTTCTTTAAATCATATCTTACAAATGATATAGAACTTAATGCATCAAATGGTAAACTTTATTATACTTTAGAAAATTTATATGATGCACTTGAACTTGCATTTATTTCAGAAGGTATATTAAAAAGTGATGCTGTATATGAAAAAGTTAATGTTTTACGTGTAAGATTAAAAACTATAATAAATAGTGATTATGGTAATTATTTTAGAGTAGATAATTATATATCAAAAGAAGATTATGTTAGATCTTTAAATGAAAATGGCAAATATAATATTGTTAATTTTAATATTAATAATGTAACTGATAGACAAGCTAAAGTTATTATAAAGATATTTTCTAAAATGTTATTTGAATATAATGCTAGATTAGAAAATAGAGCATCTTGGCCTGTTCATATATTTATTGAAGAAGCACATAGATACATTCAAAGAGATAGAGATATAGAATTAATTGGTTATAATATATTTGAAAAAATTGCAAAGGAGGGCCGAAAGTATGGTGTAATATTAGGTTTAATAACACAAAGACCATCTGAACTTAGTGATACTACATTATCACAATGTTCTAATTATGTAGTACTTAGAATAATAAATCCAAAAGATTTAGATTATATAAAAAATGTAATTTCAAATATGAGTGATGAAATAATATCTAAGATAAAAGAATTACAACCAGGTTACTCTTTAATGTTTGGTAGTGCATTTAAGGTTCCAATAATAACAAAATTTGAAATACCAAATCCAGCACCATATAGTAATAATATAGATATAAAAAATACATGGTATAAAGAATAAGTTTCTTGTAAACTTATTTTTTTGGTATAATTATAGTGGTGGTACTATGTCTAAGGTTAAAAATATATATATACATATTCCATTTTGTAAAAATATTTGTACATATTGTGATTTTTGCAAAGTATATTATAATAAAAAATGGATTAAAAGATATCTAGATGTACTTGATAATGAAATTAAAAGTATATATAAAAATGATATAGTAGATACTATTTATATTGGTGGAGGTACTCCATCATCACTAAATATAGAAGAATTAGAAAAATTATTTTTAATAACTAAAAATATAAAATTAAATACAAAATATGAATTTACAATAGAATGTAATATTGAAGATATAACTGTTGAAAAATTAATATTATTTAAGAAAAATAATGTTAATAGAATAAGTATTGGAGTTCAAAGTTTTAATGATAAAATATTAAAATATTTAGGTAGAACATATAATAAAAAATTAATAAAAGAAAAAATAAACTTAGCAAAAAAATATTTTGATAATATAAACATAGATTTAATTTATGCGGTTAATAATGAAACAATTGAGGATTTAAAATATGATTTAGATGAATTTTTGAAATTAGATCTTCCTCATATATCTTGTTATTCTTTAATAATTGAAAAAAATACTATTTTATATATAAATAATGAAAAATATATCGATGATGAATTAGATAGTTTAATGTATAATGAAATAAGAAAAAAACTAAGTAAGAAATATAACCATTATGAAATAAGTAATTTTGCTAAAAAAGGATTTGAATCAGTTCATAATTTATGTTACTGGAATAATGATACATATTATGGTTTTGGTCTTTCAGCAGCTTCTTATATAGGTAATATAAGATACGTAAATACTAAAAATTTAACTTTATATTTAAATGGTAATATAAAAAAAGAAAAAGAAATATTAAATAAAAGTGATAAAATTAAATATGAGTTAATACTAGGTTTTAGAAAAATACATGGAATAAATAAAAATGAATTTTATAATAAATATAAAATTAATATAAAAGATATAGATAATGTAAAAGAATTACTTGATAAGAAATTATTAATTGAGGATAAAGATAATATTTATATAAATTATGATTATATATATGTATCAAATGAAATTTTAATTAATTTTATTTAGTTATATTAAAAATATAAAAAAAGTAGTATAATAACTATATAGTAAGGAGGGGCACTTATGGATAATAAAGAAGATATTATACCTATATCAGATATATTTGGTGTAGAAGATGATATAGAAGTACTAGAAGATACTAATAATACTAATAATGAGAATGTAATTGATATTAATAGATTATTTGAAGATAAAACTGATAGTATAAGTATTAAAGAAAATGAGGAAAAAGAAAAAAAACAAAGTAAGTTAATAGAAAAAATACAAATAGGTTTAATTATATTTTTAATTATAAGTGCAACTATATTTTATTTTTTTGGTTATGATATAGTAGAACCCTTTATAAAAATTGAATAATTTTGACATTTTCCAATAAATATGTATAATAATACATATTTTTATTTTATAAAAAGGGGGGAAATTAAATAATGAAAGGTGATTATAATAATCGATATGATATATCATTTATTGATGGTTTTTTAAATAAGAATAAAATAACAAAAAAATCATTGTCAGATGCAATATCAATTACATGTGCAAAATTATATTATGCTTTAAAAAACGGAAGTGATTTAGCATTATTAGAAAGTTTATTAAATTTATTTAATGTAGAATCATATGAAGAATTTAAAATAGGAGCAACAGAAAATGCATTAGTAATCCCAGAATGTTTATTTCCAAAAGTAAAATATGATATATCATGTCTAGGACCTTATTTATTAAAATACAAAATAGCTATAAAAGCAGTAGCAAATAATATATCAGTACCGCCTACTACTGTGGGATGTAATATTTATAATGGAGCAACAGAAAGTTTTTTAAATAAAATATTAAAATTATTTAATGTAAAAACATATGAAGAATTAAAACAAGGGGTATTAGAAGATACTTTAGTAATCCCAGATGAATTATTAAAAGCTAATAAAGTCGGAAGACTTAGAAATTCTATAAATATAGATATTATAAAAAAAGAGGATAATTTAGTAGATCATAATAAGTATATATATAGTGAAGATGAAATACCAAATATACTTAAAATTATTGATATAGACAAAATGTTAAGTTTAATAGATGAATCAAGTATTTCTGATTTAGATTTTTCAATTATAATGTTAATTTTTGGCGGAAGTAAAAATAGTAATAAATATTATAAAATAGATGCAATTTCTAATATATTTAATATAGAAAAAGGATATGTAGTAGATTTATATAAAAAATGTTTAAAAATGTATGAAGAAGCTTTTAGTTACATATCTAAAGAACATGAAATTATATTAAGAAATGAATACAATAAATAATATTGTAATTTTCTTTTTAAAAAGGTATAATAATTAAAATTTGCAATGAGGTGAAGATTTAATATGTATTTAAATGTATTTAATGAGTTATCCGGTGCATATTTAAAATATAATATAAATGAAGATATTATAAAAAATACTGTTCAAAAAGTAATAACACAATCAACAGATGAAACTGATTGTATAAAAAGAGGAAAAATAATACTTGATTCATATCTAGTAGAAAATGCTAATAGTAAAAGTAATTATAAAGAAATTTTAAAAGAAGAATATAGCTATATAAAAGTAATGATAAGAAGAAATAAAAACTTATTATATAAAGTAAATATTATGGCAGAAAATATAGGTATAACTAGTAATGAAATTCTTGATATTATTTTAGACTATGCAATTGTTATATTATTATATGATCATGGAATATATAATAATAATTTACTTTTTAGTCAAAATTTACTTAATGAAATGAAAATAATTATAACATCTAAAATATATTCTAATAATATTTACAATATAATTAAAAATTATAAAAACAAAAAAAGAAGAAAGAAAAACAATAATTCAAATGTTAAATATGATATATCTTTTTTAAATAAAAAAAATATATCAAAAAAGAAACTAGCAGATGCAATATCAGTAAACTATACAACATTAAATAGTTATTTATATGGTAAAACTAAAGCACCAAAAAAAGTATTAGATAAAATATTAAAATTATTTAATGTAAAAACATATGAAGAGTTAAAACAAGGAGTAATAGATGATACTTTAGTAGTACCACAAGAATTGTTAAATAAAGTTTCTAAAAATATATATTTGGATAGTAAAGATAGTATTAAAGATATTAGTGAATATATATATAACGAAAATGAATTGCCAGAAATATTAAAAATTATTAATATTGATATATTGTTAAACTTACTAGATAAATCTAGTATTACAGTAAATGAGTACATGATTATAATTTTAATTTTTGGTGGATTACAAAATAATAATAGAAGAATATATTATAAGATTGATTCAGTTTATAAATTATTACATATAGAAAAAGAATATGTAGTAGATTTATATAAAAAATGTTTAAAATTATATAATGAATCATTAATTCATATATCAAATGAAGATAATAAGGTATTAATAAATGAATTAAATAAGAATTTATTATAATTTATTAGTTAGGAGTGGGGTAAAATTATGTATTTAGATATATTTCAAGAGTTATCAAAAGAATATTCAATATATAATATACCAGATGATGTTATTAAAAATGCTATTATTGAAGTACTTCAAAAATCTAAAAGTGAAATTGATTGTAAAAAAAATGCAAAAATAATACTTGATGCGTATATAGTTCAAAATATTAAATTTGAAAATATATATAAAAAACATATAAAGAAAAAATATAGCTATTTAAAAGTCTTGATAAAAAAAGATAAAAAATTAGAATATAATCTTAATATTATAGCGTTAAAAAGAAATATGGATGTTAATCAAGTAATTGATAATATATTAGATGACGCATTAGATATATTATTATATGATCATAGAATATATAATAATACTATTCTTTTTAGTCAAAATTTACTTAATGAAATGAAATCACTAATACCATATTATATGTATGATATTCAAAGAAAAAAAGTAAAAAAAAATAATATAGATAAATTATCAAATTCAAAGAATATAAAATATGATATATCATTCTTAGATGATTATTGCTATAAAAAACAAATAGTAAAAAAGAAACTAGCAGAAGTTTTATCAGTAAACTATAAAACATTAAATAGTTATTTATATGGTAAAAATAAATCACCAAAAGAAATATTAGATAAAATATTAAAGTTATTTAACGTAAAAACATATGAAGAATTAAAACAAGGAGTAATTGATGATACTTTAGTAGTACCACAAGAATTAATAGATTTAACAAGATACGATATATCATTCTTAGGTGATTATTGCCATAAAAAACAAATAGTAAAAAATAAATTAGCAGAAGTTTTATCAATAGAATATAATACATTAAATAATTATTTATCTGGAAAAACTAAATCACCAAAAGAAATATTAGATAAAATATTAAAATTATTTAACGTAAAAACATATGAAGAATTAAAACAAGGGGTAATAGATGATACTTTAGTAGTACCACAAGAATTAATAGTAAGATACGATATATCATTCTTAGGTGATTATTGCCATAAAAAACAAATATTAAAAAAGAAATTTTCAGATGCAATATCAATAGAATATAATACATTAAATAGTTATTTATATGGTAAAAATAAATCACCAAAAGAAATATTAGATAAAATATTAAAGTTATTTAACGTAAAAACATATGAAGAATTAAAACAAGGAGTAATTGATGATACTTTAGTAGTACCACAAGAATTAATAGATTTAACAAGATACGATATATCATTCTTAGGTGATTATTGCCATAAAAAACAAATAGTAAAAAATAAATTAGCAGAAGTTTTATCAATAGAATATAATACATTAAATAATTATTTATCTGGAAAAACTAAATCACCAAAAGAAATATTAGATAAAATATTAAAATTATTTAACGTAAAAACATATGAAGAATTAAAACAAGGGGTAATAGATGATACTTTAGTAGTACCACAAAAATTAATAGATTTAATAAGATACGATATATCATTCTTAGGTGATTATTGCCATAAAAAACAAATAGTAAAAAAGAAATTTTCAGATGCAATATCAATAGAATATACTACATTAAATAGTTATTTATATGGTAAAAATAAAGTACCACAAGAAATATTAGATAAAATATTAAAATTATTTAACATAAAAACATATGAAGAATTAAAACAAGGGGTAATAGATGATACTTTAGTAGTACCACAAAAATTAATAGATTTAATA
>CANQAQ010000029.1 GCA_947589275.1 uncultured Bacilli bacterium
GTAAACACATAAATGCTAATCAATGGACTCATCAATGGTTAGAAGTATATATAGATAATAGATGGGTTCAAATGGATACACAATTAGGATCAGTATTTTACTAAAGTATAAAAATAATTAAAGTGAATTGTTTAGTAAATAGGTATTTGAAGAATAGCTATTTATTTTAAAAAATATAATTTTCTAATACGTATTAATGATTTTTTATACTAAACTGCAAATAATGTAATTTCGGTTGGATAAATTGGAGAACCAGTAAACCTTAAATAAAATTTATAATCACTACTTATATCATATATCATTTTTGGAATTTTCCATAAATCTTCATTACTGTGATAAACTGATATTAATAATTTTGGATGATCATTTAAAATATGATTCTTAGATCCTATTATCATATTTTGCTCTAATCCTTCTATATCAGATTTTATTAATGTAATTGGTTCATCTATATCTAAATCAAGTGTTGTTACAATAGTATCTCCATTTTCATCTGATAAGGTATTTGCAGATAAACTCTCAGAATTATTAATAACTTTCATCATTCCTTCTTTATCACTTATTCCTTTTAATCTAAAATCTATATTATTAAAACTTTTTAAATTTTCTTTTAATACTTCAAATGTTTCTTTTGTTACTTCATAACAATATATCTTTTTATAACAATCTATACCATAATTTTTTATATATGATAATACAGTATCACCAGTATATGCACCTAAATCAACAATTACTTCATCCTTAGTACAATTTAATATATCTAAATCAAAATAATCATCATACATATATTCTTTAGTTTTAGTTGCTGATATAAAATCATATCTATACCAATTACTTAATACTGAATATAACGTATTTTTAGAACGATAATCACATAAATGATTATATAGCCAAACAAAATCATCAATATGATTTAATAATTCTAATGCTTTTAATTCAATTTCTTCATAATTATTATTATCAATATCTAGTGTACCCCAATAATTAAATTGATTAAAAAATTTCATACAACTTCTTTTAGTTTCATCTGGTATTTTATCAAAATTTTTTCTAATTTGATAATATAATTCTTTTTCAGTTAATGATTTTATCTCATTAACTAACTCTTTAAAATTTCTATCAATAATATTCAAAAAAACCACCTTCCCTACTTAAGTATATTATTGTAATAGATATTTATTTAAAATAAATATATTACATTTATAAATATAATTATTTAAATTAAATTTCGTTTTTTCTAAAAAACTTTACTTTTTAACTATATTGATGCATAATAACGGCATAAAATTAATTTGAAAGGAAGTATAATATGAAAAAATTATCAGGTAAAACTATTAAAGGATTAGTTATAGCTAGTAGTATAGTAACAGTTGGTGTATTTACTACTATAATAGGTATTAATAGTAATACACTTAAAGCAAGGGATAAAGTAACATTAAGTCTTGTTCAAAATCAAGTTGGTCAAGCTAAAGAAAAAATTAAAGAAGCTAATAAAGCAATTGAAAAGGCAACAAAAGTAAAAGAAGAAGCAACAAAAGAAGTTGAAACTGCTGAAAAAACAGTTAAAAAGGCTGAAGAAGAAAAAAAGATAGCTGAGGAAGAAGTAAAAAATGCGAAAACTGATGAGGAAAAAAAGATAGTTGAAGATAAAATTAAAGCTATTGAAGAAAAAATTAAAAAAGCTGAAGAAGAAAAAAAGACAGCTGAAGAAAAAGTAAAAAAAGCTGAAGATATTGTTAAAAAAGCTGAGGAAGAGAAAAAAGTTGCTCAAGAAGAGATTGAAAAAGTTGAAGAAGAAAAAAAGATTACAAAACAAGAAACTAAGACAACTACTCAAAGTAAAGCAACTACTCAAAGTAAAACAACTGAAGGAAAAAAATCTACAACAAATAGTGAAACAAAACAACCTACTGTAACAAATGCTGCAGATGGTTCAAGTAAATCTCTAACTGATGAACAACTTAAATATATGTTAGAACAAGCTAAAAAGGGTGAAGAAATTGATAGAGAAAATTATGAAAAAGCTTTAGAAGAAAAAGGTATTGAAGTACCTGAAGAAAAGCATACTGTAGAATTTCATTTCTTTAATACTAGTAATTCTATAACAGTTCGTCGTCATGGTGATGAAGATTATTGGTCTAAATGTGGAAAAAATGGACAGGGTTGTATATGGTTTGTAGAATTTTCATGTAATATGAATGAGTGTGTTGGATTCTCTGAACCTGGTTCTGGTGCTTTAAAAGATAATGTACTTATTGGAAGAAGAGGAGATATCCTTGAATATACAATGGATGCACCTAAAGGAAAACCTGGATATAGATTTAAACAATGGGAAGTAATTTCTGCTAATAAAAATATTACAGATAATGGATATGATGGTGTACTTATAAGTAAATATATAGCTATCTATGAAAAATATTAATAAATATTTAATAAACTTAATAATAAAAAAAGTAGATTAGATTTCTACTTTTTTTATTATATCAGTTTTATACAATTTATAATTTTAATTATATAAAATATCGATATCTACATATCCATCTATTCCATCAATTTTTCCATTACTACATAATTGCCACATTTTATAATCTTTATCATAATCTGTTTGTTTTGTATAATGAGCAAGCCAAATATCATAATCTGTTTCAAGCCATATATTTTCTAAATAAGCTTTACTACTATAAAGCATTCCACTATATCCTCTCTTTTCAAAAAAATTTAAGAAATCTTCAGCCATTGTTGTAAGATTAAAGAAACTTAAATGATACTTATTAAAACTGCCCCATTCTTCCCAATCAAATGCAACTGGTAAATCAACATTATAGTCCTTTATTTGATCTAAAACCCAATTTGCATCTTTTATTGCCTTTTTTGATGAATTAGCATAAGAATAAAAATAAACTCCAACTGGTATTCCTACTTTATTCGCACTACTTATATTTTGTTTAAATTTATCATCAAGAAAATAATCTCCATCTTTTCCTCTAGTTCCACCTACACGAATCATTATAAATTCTACTCCAGCATCTTTTAACTTATCAAAATTAATATTTCCTTGCCACTCTGAAATATCAAGACCTATTTTATTATTATCTGTCTTATAATTTTTAATAACTTCACTAAAATCAGTATAAGATGTATCATTACTTTTTTGACTAGAATTTGAACTACTTGGTTCATAGACAGATAAATTAAACTTTACTTCTTCAATATTACCACTACTATCCTCTGCTTTAAATACCAAAGGATAATTACCCACCGTATTTAAATCATAATAACCATCAATATAACAATTAGGACTTTTATCATAGTTATCACCACATAATATCGCTTCTGTTAAATTAATATCACTATTTTTTCTAACACTATACGTACTACCTAACCATACAACTGGTTTAATAGTATCAACTATATTAATTTCATAACTATAACTAACTTTAATACTATCATCATTAATAAATTTAAATTCTATATTTTGTACTCCTAACTTAGTAGTATCAATTTTATAATTATCAATTATTTTCCCATTTATACTTTCGATATAATCAGATACCTTAACATTACTATTAAACTCTGCAGTCATATCTTCTTTTAAAACTACTTCTATTTTTGCATTTTTAATCCTAATATAATTATATAGTTTAATAGTTCCAAAAATAAGTAATATAAGCAAAATAGGTAATAATATTATTAATATAATTTTATATTTTCTTTTCATACATTTCTCCTATTTAAATTTATTATGTACATATTAAAATAAATATATGTTTAATAACTATGTTCTATATATATTTAAACTATATTAGTATAATTAATTCTTATCTTTTATAAATTTTGGTTTTTCTTTTGACAAATATTCAGATAAACTTGTTTCAATCTCTGGCAAACTTTTTGGATCTAAATTTGAGAATTGAACAACCTCTTTTATAGTATCAATATCAATTCTTCCAAATATTAATCCTTTATATACTTGAAAATCATTAAACATATCAGGTGTTATTGAATTTAATCTATAACCAGGTAATACTCTCTTTTGTGCAATTAAAATTCTCTTATCGGTAAATACAGTAATACAAGTTGAAAATATATCAAATGGATTAGTATTTTTTTGTGCGGGAAAAGAATAAATAACTTTTTCACCTGGATTTAAATGCTTTTCAATAATTTTTAAATGTTTACTAAGTCTAAATGCTACTGTAAAAGGATATTTATTTAAAAACGTTTTAATTTGTTCACGAACTTCATCTTTCATAATAATCTCCTAGTCTATATTAAGATTTTTCTTTAAAAATGATAATACATCTTCTTTTTCAATATTACCTGTAAAACTATCAATTACTTTATTATCCTTTACTGCCATAACAAGTGGAATTGCCGTACCTTGATTTAAAAATTCATTAACATTATAAAATCTTTGTGTTTCCTCTTTTGTCAATGTAGATAATTCAAAATAATATATATCATTATCTATATTAGCTGCAAGTTCATTTATTTTTGGTTTAAATGCAGTACAATGTGGACATTCTAAACTAGCAACTAGTATAATCTGTGTTTGATTAGAACTAAATAACTCTTCTAATTTATCTATATCAATAACTGTTAAATTACTAATTAATTTTGCCTGTTTCTCTTGTTCTTTTCTTTCATTTTCTTTTTCTATTTTATATGATGCGTTAGCTATTAATATAGAGCATATTGCAAAAAGTACAACTGCTAATAATGTACCAACTACTATCAATATTTTTTTTGTTGAATCAGTCATATTTACATACCTCTTTTCTTAATATAATTATACAATAAATATAGTTGTTTTACAATAAAAAAGAATCTTACTGATTCTTAATATTATTATATTCTTCAAGTACCTTTAGTGTTTCTATAGCTAAGTATGTAGCTTTAGGATTTTCCTTATTATATTCTTTTAAAAGTTCTACTGCTTCTTCCATATCAATAAAGAATCCTTTTAAATCATCTTGTCTTTCTTTTAAAGTAAGATTAAAATACTCTATATCATCTTTTCCTGTAAATCCTGTAAAATAATATGTATTAATAAGTCTATTAACTATTTCACCATCCAAAGATTCATAATCCCTCAAATAATGTTTTACAAGTAAAAAAGGCTCTCTATCATCCAATAAAATATTAATATTTGTTTCTTCTTTTAATTCTCTTTTAACAGTATCTAAAGGAGTTTCATCAAACTCTATTTTTCCACCTGGTAAAAAATAAACTCTTCCAAATCTAGTTAAAACTATTTCATCAGCATCATTTCTAAGTACAATTCTAGCTTTATCTATAACGTGTGTTATCTCATCTGGTTTTAATTTACCTTTATTAATAACAATCTCTTTCATAAGCACACTTACCTCCACTATTACTATTATAACAATAAATCAATTTTTATATGTAAATAATGTAAATTTTTACGTAAAATTTACAAAAGATTTAGTTAAATTTACTAAATCTTTTACGAATTCTTTCCTTTCCTAATAATTTCATAATCTCATATAAATCTGGTGTCATACATTTCGTAGTAAGTGCTACTCTTAGTACCATACTTATATCTCCAACATGACCTTTATAATTTTGTGGATTATTTTTATATTCTTTTACTTCAGAAGCATAACCTAATTTACTTGATAAATCTTTTAATTTATTAAACCAAATTTCTTTATCATCTTCTTCATTATAATATTCTTCTATATATTTAATTAATATATTTTTTATCTCATCCTTATTAGTTATATTTTGAAATTCATATTCTTTTCTGTAATCATAAAATAATTCATCATACATATACCATACTTGTTCTTTTATATCACTAAACTTTGCATAATCTTTTCTTGGTTTTTTCTGCTCTCTTTCTATATTAAATATTGATTTTGAATAATCTTCATATTTAACAAGTAAATCATAAAACTCTTTATCAAATTCTTTTGAATACTTAAGTACATTATCATATACTTCATCTTTAGTTAATCTACTAATATAATTTTTAGATATGTTAAGTAATTTTTCTATATCATATGAAGCTCCTCCACTTGCACTCATCTTTTTAAATTCAAACTTAAAGTCTTCTATTTTTCCATTAGGATTACAATTTAACCATTCTTCAAAATTTGAATTAGCAATTGTAGCAAGATAAAGCATAACTGCTTCAACTGGTATACCTTGTTCATGATAATAAACAAGTCCAGCTTCCTTATCTAATCTTTTACTTAATTTTCTTTTTGTACCATTATCATCTTTTAATAAAGGTGCAATATGAGCATATTTTGGTGGTTTAAAACCTAAAACTTGAAAAAACTGAATATGTTTATTAGTTGATGATATCCATTCATCTCCTCTTATTACATGAGTTGTATGCATTAAATGATCATCTATTACATGAGCAAAATGATATGTAGGAAGCCCGTCATTTTTAATTATTATTTCATCTATATCATTTTCTGGCATTTCTATTTTACCTTTAATTAAATCATTAAAAGTTACTGTTTTATAAAAATCACCAGGTGATTTTAATCTTATTACATATTTTTCACCATTATTTATTCTTTTAACTGCCTCTTCTTTAGGTATAAATCTATCTTTTGCCCATCTACCATAATAACCAAGTCTTTGTTTTGATTTTTCTTGTTCTTTTCTTATTTCATCTAATTCTTCTTTAGTTATAAATGATGGATATGCTTTATCTTCTTCTATTAATTTTTTTGCATAAGCCCAGTATATATCTTTTCTTTTACTTTGAATATAAGGTCCATAATTACCTATTTCATTATTATCATCTATCATACCTTCATCAAAGGATATATCAAAATCTTTCAAAATATTAAGTATATTTGATACACCATTTTCAACTGTCCTTTCAGTATCTGTATCTTCAATTCTTATAAAAAATATTCCACCAGTTTGTCTTGCAAATCTTTTAGATACAAAACATTGAAATAAATTTCCCATATGTGGAAGACCAGTTGGACTAGGTGCATATCTTGTAACAATCGCACCTTCTTTTAAATTTCTTTCTTTATACATTTCTTCATATTCTTGCCATGTATGTTTTACATTTGGTAATAGAAAATCTGCATATTCTTTATTTGTCATATTTTTTTCCTCCCAAAAATATAAAAAAGCCTAAATGTAAGGACTAATTATAGCGGTACCACCTTACTTCATAGACTTCTATGCTCTTAAATCTCTTAACGCGAGTATACGTTTTAGCTCCAAAGTTTCTTTCAAATACTTATTATATCTATTTACACCAACCATAGACTCTCTTTAATAACTTATATTTTACTCTTCTTTTTCATCGCTTTGATATAAACAAATTTTAACATATTATTTATTAAATTTCAACAATTTCTTCATTAATAATTGAATATAAATATGTATTTACAGGTCTATTTAATTTATTTTCTATATATTTTTTATAGCCATCTAATTGCTTTTTATAATTATCGTCACTTATATCTTTTAGTTTATAATCAATAATATCAACTCTATCACTATAAACTAACATTAAATCTATTATTCCATGATATGTAGTATTATTTTCATTATACATAAATTCATACTCTTTATATATTTTAGCATTATTAATATCTTTAAATATATCATTATTTAAAAATTTAATTATTTTATTTTTTAAATAATCATCAATATTTATCTTATCTAAATTTGGATTTTTAAAATCAATTACTTCAAGTATATAATGCATCTGTAATCCTAAATCAATACTATCTTTCATCTTTTTATCTATTAATTCACTTTGTTTTTTAGAAAATGAATCACTAATTATAGTATCATTACTTATATTTATTTCATTTACTTCTATTTTTTCATCTGTTTTATTTATAAATTTTAAATAATTAGTTTTCTTAATTAAATTATAATCTTTTGACATATTTAATGTATCTAAATTGATATCTATTATATAATTTGTTAATTTTTCTTTTACTGATAAAATAATATCTTTAAATGATCTATATTTTATTTTAATATTATCACTAACAATATCATTTTTCAGAGCATTACTTTCATCATTTAAATCACACACAAATATCATTTTTTCTTTTGCTCTTGTAAGCGCTACATAAAATAATCTTATTTTTTCTGATATTTCTTCTTTAATATAATTATCTTTTATTAATTCTTTATATATTGTAGTATCTATTCCATCATCAAATACTGGTGATACTATTCCATATTTATTATCAAACATAAATTTATCATTTATATCACTAATATTAAACTTTGAATATAAAGATGGATAATAACATATAGGATATTCAAGACCTTTAGATTTATGTATAGTCATAATTTTTACTGAATCTAAGTTATCTTTATTTAAATTATAAGTAATATCATATTTTTTATCTATAATATCTTGTAAATATTCAGTAAAATCATTTATTGTATAACCTATTTTAGAAAAATTATCTGTTATATTTAATATATAATCTAATTTAACAATATTTGAAGATATATCTCCTATTTTAATAATATTTTCATATATATTAAATTCATCTATTAGTAAATATATAAAATCTTTAACTGATTTATTATCTAAATAACTACTAATATTTAAACATTTATCATAAAGTTTACTACCTTTATAATCATCATTTATAATATATTTAAATATTAAACTATCATCTTCTTCACAAAGTGGACTTCTTGATATTGATGTAAATAAATATTTAAATTGTGTATCAAACTCTTTATTATGTATTTTTATTATTAATGAAATCAAATTTTTAATAATTAATAATAGCATATCATCTGTTATTTTCTCATCTTTATTAATAGTTAATGGTATATTCATATATTCAAATATTTTTTTATATAAATTAAAATTAGTTGATTTATCTACTAATATTACAAAATCACCATAATTAATATTTCTTATTAGTAATTCATCTTTATCAAATATTTTATACTTAGAATTAATTTTGTTTTTTATATCATTTGCGATTATAAAAGCCTCTATTTCATCTTTAGTAAATAAAGAATCTTTATCATATTTATAATTATATATTTGTAAATTATTATTTTGATTTGTATTACCTTCTTTATTATAGGTATTATTTGCAAATATCATTTTATGAGATTTACTATATTCTGCTGATCCAAACTTATCATTCATAATAAGTTCAAATATAATATTTATATCATCTAATACTTCTTTTCTTGATCTAAAATTTTTATTTAAATCTATTTTTATTCCATCTATATTACTCTTATAATTATCATATTTATTTTTAAATATATATGGATTAGCATTTCTAAATCTATAAATAGATTGTTTTATATCTCCAACCATATAAACATTATTATTTGATATTAAAGATATAAATTCTTCTTGTATATCATTTGTATCTTGATATTCATCTATCATTATCTCATTAAAAGAATTTCTCATTTGAAGTTTTATATCATCATTTTCTTTTAATAATTTTATTGCAAATAAAGATATATCATTAAATTCAAACATATCATTTTTATATTTATAATCCATTATTTTTTCATCTAGTAATAGTATAATATCAATAATACACTTTACATAATCATATGTACTTAGTATATATTTTTTTATTTCCTCTTTATTTTTATATTTACATAGTGATTTTAGTTCTTTAATAATACTTGAAATGCTATCTTTTATAGTTTTTATATTTTCATCTGAACCACGTGGAAGCTTTGGCAAAGATATATTTATATTACAAAGTATTTCATCATATGTTTTACTATATAATAAAGGATTTAATGAAGAAAAATATTCATTATCTTCTATTTCATCAAGTAATGTAGATATTTCATTTATTTTTTCTTTTAATATATTTTCAAATTTCAATATATCTTCATCAATTTTTGAATCATTAAAGAAATTTTTTAAGTAATTTTGTAAATAACTTATCTTATCAGATTTTAAATCTAATTTATTATTAATTTGAAGTATATAATTTTTTATCTCTTTATCGTCCTTAACACAAAAATCTGAAATTAATTTTTCAAATAATTTATCCTTATTTAAATACTTATCGTTAAATATTTCATCTAATATTTTTTCTTTTTGTAAAGTTATTAATGAAGAATCTATTATAGATAAATTAGGTGATAAATTTAATAAATAGTGATATTTTTTTACAACTGATAAAGTAAAACTATCAAATGTAGTTATATATGCTGAATCAATTAAATCAAGTTGACTATATAATGATTTATCATTAACTATTTTTTTTCTTATTCTTTCTTTCATTTCTTTTGCTGCAGCATTTGTAAATGTCAATATTAAAAGTTCATTTATATTAACACCATTTTTTAATTTTCTTATAACCCTTTCTGATAATACTGCTGTCTTACCTGAACCTGCTCCTGCTGATACAATTATATTTTTACCATCTTCATTTATTGCACTTAATTGTTCATCAGTCCATTTTGTCACTTTATCACCTTCTTATAAAATTAGTTAATCTATTTAGTATAATAAAAATAAATACATTTTTTTAACTATAATTGTTTACTCCTAAAATAATAAAAACATCTGATTTCAACATTTGTTGATTTCAGATGCATATCCATAAGAGATGGTATTTGATTAACTCAATCAAATGTATCTTTTTTATGTTAGAAAGTTACTCTATTCACATACATAGTAACATAAATTAATACTAATGTCAAAATCTATACTGTAATTAAAATGAAAGAATTATTATTTAAAATATAAAAAGACCTATACTTAGGTCAATTATTATTCTAATTTTAGTTGTGGTTGAAATGCTTTTTCAATTTTATCTTCTATTTTCTTATATTCATCATTATATATTTGTACATCTGTTAAATTAGCACCTGATTTTATTGCATGTTGATATTCATAAAAAGACATTTTTGCTCCTTCACTTCCTGTAAAATCTGCTCCCCATACATTAACACAATTAAATGAACCATCTATTTCTACACCTGCTAATTTTGTATACCATAAACTCTTATCATATACTGTTTGAGGATCTATTATTACTGTCCCTTTACATCGTGTAAAATCTACTTCACTTACATCAACACCATCGAATGAACCTTTTATTAGTACACCTGTTAATTTTGTATCTCTTAACTTCTTACAATATACTTTTTGAGGATATATTACTACTATCCCTTTGCTCCCTGTAAAATCTGTACCTTCTACCCAAACATCATCGAATGAACCAGTTATTTCTACACCTGCTAATTTTGTA
>CANQAQ010000030.1 GCA_947589275.1 uncultured Bacilli bacterium
GTCTAATTTTATATGGTCTTTTTCTCCACTTTCTTTATATTCTATTAATTTTTCAGTTAATA
This sequence comes from uncultured Bacilli bacterium, assembly GCA_947589275.1. GTDB lineage: Bacteria > Bacillota_I > Bacilli_A > RF39 > UBA660 > CAG-433. Next base: position 63 of record CANQAQ010000030.1, read on the forward strand.
ATTTTCTTAATTGTTCTATATTCTTACATCCCATAATTTTTTCCTCCAAATTAAGTTTATATTTTATTATAATATTATTTTAATTTTTTTCAATATATTTTTTTAAATTAGTCATTTTTTCCGTTTTTCTTATGAATTTTTTTATCATAATTACTTTCAACTATACATTTAGCAGTTTTATATTCATATAATTTTGAAACTAACAGACTTCTGTAAAATTATATCTTATTTTTATTTCAAAAATTCTAAATCTTTATATTCTTCTAAATTTACTATATCTTCTTCTTTCATGTAACATATATCTTTATATTTACAAAATTCACATCCCACATTATTTTTTCCTATTCTTTTTGGATTAATATCAAATTTAGCGTCTAATATATTAATAAATGCTTTATTTATATTACTTTCAGTTATTTGTATTAATTTATTTATTTCACTTTGAGATATTGTTTTTGAATATGAATAAAATCCATTATTACCTACTTTCATTGATTTTATTACTTCACTATCTTTATATGTTGAATCAAATTTTTGAAGTAAATTTTCATCGTTAATAGAATATCCTTGTAATTTTAGGTTATCTTTCTTTTGTTTTTCATAACTTTTATTATCTTGTTTAATTATTTCATTATTTAATATTTTTTGAAGATAAAATCCTATTACAGTAGCGTTTTTAATTTTATCTGTATTATTAGCTAGATAAAGATATACTGGAAGCTGCATATCTATACCATAAATAGTATTATTTAAATTAGTATGAAGATTACCAGTTTTATAATCTATTATAACCAAATATGTTTTATCATTTTCATTTTTATAAAGCAATTTATCAATAATACCCATAAATGTTAATTTTATATTACCATCTTTATTTATATATATTTTATTTTCATATAAACCATTATTTAATGTTGAAAATTTACTTTGTATATTAATAGTATCTATAACAAATAATAATTCATCTTTTAATTTATTTAAGAAAAATTTATCTTTAATACTTAAATCTAAGCCTTTAATACTTTCATTAAATTCTTTTTCAAAGTTAAAATCATAATCAAAACATTTAGATAATACATAATGAAATATATTACCTATTGTAGTTGCAAATTTAGATTCAAAATCAGTTAATTTTAATATATTATTTAAATAATATCTAAATGAACATCTATAATAATTATCTAAACTTGAATATGATAAGAGTAATTTATTATCCAAATATTTATATAAATCATTTTTATTAATGCCTTTGAATTTATTATCAAACATTAAGTAATCTATATCATTATAAGAATTGTATAATATATCTAAATCTTCATCTTTATTTGAGAATTTTATCAATTTATCTAGTTTTTCAGATAAGTGTATTTTGTTCATTTTATTTGAATATATATTTTTTATTTTATAATTTTTTATTATATTTAAATTTAATTCATCTATTAAAGAACTTTTGTAATATGATTCAAATGAAGATTTTAATTTATATGTTATGGTTAAATTTTTAATAAATTTTATTATATTTTTGATAGTATCTTTTTCTATTTTATTTTTTTCTATAGTTGTTTCTATACTTAAATTACCTTTTATATTATCAGTAATATAATTTTCATCTTTATATATTACTGGTAAACTACCTTGATTGAAACCTAGTAAAAATACATATGTATCATCATCAATAATGTTATTATTTATATCAATTACTCTAATACAATTATCTATTTTATTTACATAGTTATTTGTATGCTTAAAATCATATATAAGCATATCTAATACTTCTATATAATTATCTACAAATGTATAGTTATTTAATATATTTATTAATTTATTATATATATATTTATTTTCATCAATAGTAAAATCATACTTAGAATTTAATATATTTAATACTTCATTTATATCTTTTTCTTTTATTAAATTAATAAAATCAGATATTATATTAGTATCATATATAAACATAACACTATCTAATAGTATAGGTATATTATAAAACTTAAATATTCTTTTCACTACATTATAATATTCACTAGTAACATTAGCTAATTTAATTTTATTAATATTTATACCACTATTTATTAACTCTATTATTTTAGTACATATAAATTCTACTTCTTCATTAATAGTATTAAATTCATAAACATCATGTTTATAATTTTTTTCTTCTTTTTTTATAAAAGTATAATCTATATTACTTAAAACTTTAAATTGATATTTATTTAAGTAATCATATCCATATATTATATTTTTTTTATTTTTAATAAATAATTTAAATAAATTATCATATATAAGTAAATTATTATTTATAAGTTCTTGTTTTATTTTATATAATTTATTTAGTTTTTTTATAGGACTGTTATTTTCTATATATTTTATATTTTCTAAGTAAACTTTAGCAACCTCATATTTTATTTTATATTTATTAATTAGGTAATATATACTCTTATTATCATATGTAAATGTTAATTTATCTATAAATTCATCTAAATTCATAATTTTAATATCAAAAATACTATTTAACCCATTTATTTTTAGTAATATTTCTTCTTTTAAATTATTTGGAATAATTAATATGGAGTTATCATTAATAAAATCATTTAAGTTCATACTACCACCTACTGATAATTATATCATTTATTTAAAATAAGAAAAAGGATATTATTATCCTTTTATTAATTCATGCAAGTATGGAGCATCACTTATATAATATTTTCTTAAATCATAAAATATTTCTTTTAATTCTCTTAATATATTTAATCTTTCCATTTTTTCTTCAAATTCGTAATCTGTTATTTCAAAAAATTCTTTATCAACTAATAATTGTATTGTATGTAATAAAAATGCTAGTTTATCATTATTTTCACTTATCTTAAATTTTTTACCTACTCTTTTTAAATAATCTAGTATAATCTGTGTAGTTGTAGTAGCAGGTAGTTTATTAATACTATATGACAAAACATCCATAAAATGATGACACATATTTTTATCTATTCTAATATTTGCTAAATTAAGATCTGATATTATTATTCCACTTTCATGAATACATTTTATATCTTTTGATATATTTAAAAGCATTTGTAAAATTTCATTATCTGAATATTTTTCTTTAGTATAAGCTAAATCAATACCATCTATATAATCTTCTCTTACTCCACAAAAACTAGAATCTACTATTCTACCATCAGGTACTACTATACTATCAATAACCTTTTTTGTTTCTAATATTTTTAGTTTTTCCCATTTTAATGTTAATTCATAAGCATCTATATTTTCCTTAAATATTTTATACACTTTTTTGTTAATATAATCTAAATATATATCACTTTCAAAGCTTCTAATATCTAGTTTTTTTAATTTACTAAAATCTATATCATTATATTTTATTGTTTCCATATTATCACCTTTATCGAATTAGTTCATGCATATAAGGGATTTCTGGAATACTAGAATAGGACATTTTTAATTCTAAAAATATATCTTTTAACTGTTTTAATATTTTATTTTTTTCAGCATATTCATCATATTCATACTCATCAACACCTAAAATATGATTATTAAAAATATTATTAAAAAATGATAACATAAATGATATTCTATCAGTATTACTACTAGCTTGATTATTATAATTCATATAACTTAAATATTGAGAAAGTGAATTTGATATATCATCTTCTCTAATACCTAAAATACCATAACTATCCACATCTATAAAATAATGATTAAAATTAAAATCAACTAAAATATTATCAAAATGCATATCACCAATTATTGGCTTACCATATAAATCATGTATTCTTCTCATATCCTTAGATACATTTAATATTACATATAAATACGTATCAAAATCTTTATATTGAGATAAATCACATAATGTTATTCCATCTATATAAGTAGTTATAATTCCTTTTAATTTATTATTACCTTGTATTAATTTATTTGGCATAACAACACTACTAGGCATTTCAATTTGTGATAATATCTCTAACTTTTTTCTTTTTCTTATTAATTCTTCTTTCGTTTTGTAATTTAGTATTTTATATATATTTTCTTTTAAACCTTTTTCAGTATACACTGTTGATCTTTTTGTTTTACTTATTTCCTCAAGAAAATTAAAATCTATATCGCTATATTTTATTGTTTCCATACATGCACCCCTTTAAACTCAGGGTATTATTCTAGCAAAAAAATACTATTTAGTCAATTATTCAAGCACTTTATGTACTGTTTCATCATGATATCTATCATAAATAGTAAGCTTATCATTTATATCTACAGTTGCCAAAAGTATTTCACTAACATTTTTACCTAGTACTTTAAGCTCATGCAAAAGCCATTTTTCATCTTTATTAATATTTTTTAAATTATGTGTCATTATATTTCCATCTATTATAACATTTGCACATAATCCTTGTTTTTGTACCTTTAAATTCATATCTTTAATTACTAAATTTTTATATTCTCCTTTTGGTAAAAAACTTACTTTACCATTAGCCTCTAATAATGCATATTCTATTTCACTTAAATCAAAGTACCCATTACCTCGTGCTTCTTCTAGTAAATCATTTACATCAAATTTAGTTTTTTTCATATTATTATAATTCATTTTACCATTTTGAATTAATATAGTTGGCGTACCTACAAAAAATTTTCTTAATTTTAAACTTTTCATTGTTAAAACTGATATAAAGAAAGCAATTAAACCAAATACTACAATTGCGGTAAATGCATTAAAAAAATCTGCTTCTAAATTTATTGCCATTTCTGATGCAAAATTACCTATAGATATTCCTACTACATAATCAAATAAACTTAATTCAGATACTTGTTTTTTCCCAAGTAATTTAGTCATAAAAAACAATGTAGTCATTGCTACTACACTTCTTACAATTACATTTAATATATCAATATTAAAAAAATCCATAATAATCACCTAGTAATAATATGGATTTTTTTCTTAATTTAATACAAATATACCAAAATTTAGATATGAAGCAAACAATATCCATAATAAATATGGTATTTGTAAATATGCACTTATTTTATCTATCCTAAAGAATAGTACAATCATTGTTATAACAAATACTATTAACATAATTAACCAAAGAAAAGCTAAAAAATATTCTCTAAATCCAAAAAATATTGGTGTCCATAATGCATTTACTACTAACTGGATAAAATAAATTAATCTTGCATCATCTTTATTTATATTGTCAGTCATAGATACTCTATACATTGATATTGCCATTAAAATATATAGTATAGTCCATGCTATAGGAAATACTATAGATGGTGGTGATAATGGTGGTTTATTTAATTGATTATAAATATTCATATTTGAAAATACAAATACACTTGGTAAAACACCTATTACAATTGTTATAATTATATAAAATATTAATTTTTTAAAATTTATTTTCTTCATAAATTCCTCCTAATTAATTTTATTTTTAAAAATTTTTTTTAGTCATCAATTTTTATATTATATACACTAGGTCCTTTTATTACATTACCATCTACATCAAATTTAGAACCATGACAAGGACAATCCCAAGTTTTATCCATAAAATTAAATATCAAACTACATTTCATATGAGGACATAAATTTCTAATTTTATGTTTTTTACCATTTTTATCTTTATATATACCATAACTTTTTCCATTTATCGTTACAAATTTTACAGTATCATTATAGAAACTTTTATTTTTGTTTAATTTAGTTCCAATATATATTTTACTTATATTTATTGAATCTGTTAAGAAATTAACTGTACTCTTTATAGTTATCTTTCTATTTAGCTTAAATAAATCAATATATTCATTTTCATTACCAAGTATAATATCACTTAATATTTTAGAGGATAATACACTATTTGTCATACCCCACTTATTAAAAGCAGTTGCAACAAGTAAATTATTATTATCAATTTTTCCAATCAATGGTAATAAATCATTAGATGTTAAATCATGAATAGACCATTCATATAAAATATCTGAGTTAAAATATTTTTTAAATTTTAATCTTAATTCCTCTTGCCTTTTTTTATAATCAATATGATTAGACATCTTATAACTTTCTGATGCAAATAATAAATATGAATCTTTATCTTTATGATATCTTATTGAATATATTTCCTTACCAATACTTATCGCATTAAACTTCTCTATATTATTAACTTTTGCAGCTAATACATGTGATTTTTCAATATGAGTTTTAAATGGAATTAACCCAGGTACTATAAAAAATGGATAATGCGTACATACAACTACATATTTTGCCTTTATAATATTTTTAGTTGTTTTTACAACATATAAATTATTATCTTTTTTAACTTCTAATGCTCTTATTCCTTCATAAATTTTTACCTTATTTTTCATTATATCTACTAAACTATTTATATATTTTATAGGATTAAATACTGCAGTGTCACTTACTTTTAATGCATATTTACATGGGAAATTTATTGGTAAATTATCAACTATTTCAGCATTAATATTAGTTTTCATAAAAAAATCATATTCTTTATCTATCTTTGTTTTATCTTTTTCATCTAATGAAAAAATATATGAATCATTTTTTATATAATCACATTCTATTTTATATTTATCTATATTATTTTTTATTAATTTACTAGCAAATAATTGAGATTCTAAATATTTTTTTGCTGTATCAAATCCACGTATACTTATAAGATCACTATAAATTTTATCTTGTAGATATGTTATTTTTCCTGTTGTTAAACTAGTTGTACCACTTCCAATTTTATTACTTTCTATTAAGCATACATTTAAATTAGAATCTTTTAATTCAAATGCAGTACTGATTCCACAAAGTCCACCACCAATAATAAGTACATCTACATTACTATATTCATCAATTTCATCATTTTTTTTATTATTTAAATATTTTGCCCATAAAGAATTATTTTCCATTTTTATCACCTAATTTTATTCTTAGCAATAAAAAAAAAGATTATTCATAATCTTTAATCTTTGGAAATACTTTTAATATTCTATTTTTTATATAATCTTTCTTAGATAACGTTTCTTTTACCTTTTCTTTTATCTCTTTAGTGTTATCTACTTTTATTTTTCTTTTCTTTAATTTTAAACTAGATACTACTTTTACTGAAATAAATACATCAGTAAAATATAATATCCCAATCAATATACTAAATATAGTAAGTAAAAAATCAGGTATACTATTTAAAATATACATTAAAATTGGATTAACAATATACATAATTAATATACCACCAAACCCAAACGGAATCATAGTTTCTAAACATACTCTTCCATTTATATTATACTTCCTATTACTATAATCCCACCATCTTGCTTTAAATATTTTTTCCATTATATAACTAGTCATATATTCTAAAATTGAAAATATAACAATACACATAACAAAAAGAACAAAAATTTGATTATAATACCTAGTTAATAACATAATCATCAATATGCATCCAAAACCATATATTGGACAATATGGACCTATTAAAAAACCTCTATTAACAACTTTACCAGTTTTATAATAAGAATATACAATTTCAACTATCCAACCTATAAATGAATATACTATAAAAAGTAAAAATAATACTCTTAAATCATACTTCATAAAATACTCCTTATCCTTTTTTACTTACAAATAATTTATCTATATTAGTTTTTGGCACTAACATATATATATCTTTATTAATTGAAAACTTAAACCTCTTTTTTCTATGTTTTAACTCTTCCCCATCAATACACCAAGATTCATTAGGAACTCTATCAAAATCAATAATTAAATTATCAGTTTTGTAATATTCACAATCAGGTATTTCATCTACACCCTTTGTTCTAAATAAATACAAATTTTTTATTAAAGACGCTTTAGAATTAATCTGCCAAAAAACAACTTCAAATTTATTATCATCTAATTTTACATCATTATATATATTATCTATACCAGCAACTCGATAACTATTGGTAATAAATATAAATGAATAATTACCAACATGTGTTTCTCCATCTACAGTATATCGTAACTTTCTACTTTTAAGGCCTCCCTTTAACTCTTTTAACCCATATATTATATATCCAAGTCTACCATATTTTTCTTTTAAATATCTAGGTGTATCATAAGAAATATGTACCAAATTTCCTATACCAGCAAAATATGTAAATGGTATATTATTTATCATACAAACATCTATATTTTTTATAGTACCATCTAATAATATTTTTAAATCATTTATATAATCATTATTATAACCATACATAGTTCCAACATCATTCATAGTTCCAAGAGGTAATTGCGATATTAAAAGCTTCTTATCTCGTAATAAATTTCCCTTGATAACTTCATTAAATGTTCCATCTCCACCTGCTGCTATAACAAGATCTATATCATCTTGTAACTTTTTTACTATTCTAACAGCATGTCCTTTTCTTTTAGTAAAAATAATTTCAAGATTGTATCCATAGTCATTTAAAACTTCTCTAAATTCACTTAATATCCCATTTGATTTGGATTTACCACTTTTTGAATTGTAAATCATTACGCACTTTTTCATGGTACCACCTCTTAAATATTAATAATTACTACATTAATTATAAAATAAACAAAGACAATAATCAACATTTGATTAATGATTATTTAGCATTTCCAAATCTTCTATCTCTTTTATTATAACTTTCAATAGCTTTATCAAGTTCCTTTTCGTTAAAATCAGGAAACAACACATCAGTAAAATAAAGCTCACTATATGACATTTGGTATAACATAAAATTACTTACTCTATACTCACCACTTGTTCTTATTAATAAATCTATTGGTGGTAAGTCTTGATATAAATATTTACTAAATAAATCTTTATTTAAATCATTTTTAGAAATCTTACCTGATTCTATATCATTAATTACTCTTATAACACCATCAACTATTTCTTCTTGTCCACCATAATTAAGACATATATTTAATATTCCGTTATTATTATTTTTAGTTTTTTCAGTTATTTCCTCCATAGCATCTAATACATTTTTATTAAGTGGTTCTTTTCTACCTGAAAATACAATTTTAATATTATTATCTAATATTTTATTTAATTTTGTTTTAAATAATTTGATAAATAAATTCATTAAATAATTTACTTCTTCCTCACTTCTTTTAAAGTTATCTGTTGAAAAAGCATATACACTTAAAACCTTAACACCAAGTTTCATAGAATATACAGCAAGGTCTTCTAGTGTTTTACTACCCTCTAGATGACCATAACTACGTTTTTTTCCTAATTTAGTTGCCCATCTACCATTTCCATCCATTATTATTGCTAAATGGTTTGGTATTTTTAATTCACACATAAAATCACTCCTATATAAAATAATTATAACAATTAATTAATAAATTGTATATTCTTATTTCCTATTTTTTTGAGTTCTTTAATAAATATAGATTCTGTTTTTCTTTTAGATAATAAATATACATAATTTTTTGTTCTTGTAAGTGCAACATAAAACAATCTTCTTTCTTCTTCATATGGATATTTATCCTTTAATATCATTATATAATCTAATATTTTATTATCTAATATCTTATTTGGAAATCCTAAATAATCATCATTCATATTTAAAATTATTACATTTTCTTCTTCTAACCCTTTTGATTTATGAACCGTTAAATATCTAATATTTATAGTTTTATTATTTATATAAATTAATTTATCTTTTTCTAATTTAAATAACCCACTTTTTAAAATAGGATTAATATCTTTATTATTTCTACCTAAAACTAATATATTAGTATTAATTTTTTCTATTAACTTAATAAATATACTTACTAAATTATCATAATATATAATTTTTATTGGTTTATATAATCTTTTACTTGAATTCATAATTTTAAATATCTGCTTACTATTTTTCATAATAAACGAACCTGCTACATCAATTAATTCCTTAGAATTTCTATAAGTATTTATTATTTTTATTATTTCTGTTTTTCCAAAATATTCTTTAAATTTTAAAAATATATCTAAATTGCATCCAGTAAATCTATATATTGACTGAAAATCATCTCCTACTGCAAATACTTTACTATTACACTTATCTTTTATTTTTTTTAATAATTCATATCTTAATAAAGAAGTATCCTGATACTCATCAATTATTATATATTTATAATTAATATTAGAATTATAAACATTATTAATCGCAAGTGATATCATATCATTAAAATCAATTTGTCCTGAACTTTTTAATTCTTCATCATATAAAATATAAATCTTTTTTATTAAATTTAATAAAATAAAATTACTATTTTTTATATCTTTATTAATAACTTTATTATTCTTATTTATTATTTCATCAAATTTATCTATTTTAAAATTATTAGACTTAAATAAATTTATAAATGTTTTTATTAATTTTTTAATATTTATTAATATTTTATTATGTTCATCATCATTATAAAAAATATTAAAAAATATTTCATCAATAATATAATCAAGTGTATCACTAGGAGAAATAGAATACCTACAATTTGAATCATTTAATATATTTAATGAAAGTTTATGAAATGTATATACATCTATATCATAGTTGCAACTTTTTTTTATAGAGATTTTTAAATCATTAACACTATTATTTGTAAAAGATATACATAATATATTATTTTTACATATCTTTTTATACTCTACTAAATATCTAACTTTACCGACTATAGTTAATGTTTTTCCAGAACCTGCGCCTGCAATTACTAATATATTATCTTCATCTAATATTATTGCTTTTCTTTGTTTATAATCAAGTGAATAGTTATTTATATTATCAAAAATACTATTAGAATACTCTAAACTTAAAAATTTTTTATTATTTCTACTTACTAAAAAATTAATAAAATTATAATTAAACAAAAACACAATATTATATATTGTGTATAACCTATTATTAACTATATATTTAGCTAAATAAAAATAATCATTTTTAATTTTAATTACATCATATTTTGATAAATACTTACTATAATTAAAATTCTTATAAAAATTAATTATTTTATATTTTATCTATATCACCCCATAGATAATATTACCTAAAATTTTAAAATATCCTCTAAATTACTTT
>CANQAQ010000031.1 GCA_947589275.1 uncultured Bacilli bacterium
TTTAAAGCTCATTACTATCATTTTATTTCTCCTTATCATTATGATAGTAGTTATAAAAAAATGACACTCATTCGCTAGAATAAGTGTCTAACACAATATAGTGGGTAGACATTCAACTTGACGAGACTGAATGTTCCCTTTTTATTTTATGCAAGTTTCCTTGACATATTCATGATACCATATTATTTGGTTTTTGTCAAAGAAACATTTTTAAAGTGAAGTAAAAATACCCCTACATCATTGTATTGAAACAGGGATACCTATTAAACTAAACCTTATTAGGTTCAGATAATACACTCATGGTGCGAGAGATGGGACTTGAACCCACACAACCAGAAGTTAAAGGTGTTTGAGACCTTCGCGTCTACCAATTCCGCCACTCTCGCATAAATAAATTATAGCATAAATAAAAAAGATTTTAAATACAAAATCTCTCTTTTAATAATTTATATATACAGGAGTACCTATTTCAACTAAGTTATATAGTTCTTTAACTTTGTTATATGGCATATTTACGCATCCATGACTTCCATTATATTGATAAATATTACTACCAAAGCTATTACGCCAAGATGCATCATGCATACCATATGAATATCCTTTAAATGCTATCCAATAATTAACATAACTCACATAATCTTTACCCTTTAAACTAACATTCCTTGATTTATTTAAAACCTTAAAGCTACCTACTGGAGTTGAATTATATGCTCCTGTTACTATATCAGATGACAATATTAGTTTACCTCTTTCATAATATTCTAATTTTTGATTATTTATAGATATATTTATATATGCATTTTTATATTTTGGTTCAACATGAACAATTATTTTTTTAATAGATTCATTATTACTAGAATCTATAGATCTATATATTAATTCATAGTCACCTACTTTATTTACATTTAAATTTGATTCTATTTTTACAAGACTTGTAATATCACCATCAACATTATCAATAGATGTATATTTAGGAAATTCAAAATTACTATAAACATCTATATAAATATCAGAATCTGTTTTTATATCTAAAACAGGTTTAATAGAATCAATTACATGAATTCTTCTAATTAATTGTTTATTATAATTTAAAAATTTTAATTTTAAATTATATTTTATTTCATAATCTCCTATTTTATTAGTATTTAAATTCGAAGAAGTTTGTACAAATTTACTTATATTAATTTTATTAAATGTCGAAATAAAACCACTATCCTTATATTTAGATCCATATTCTACTGAAACTTCATTACTACCATTTAAATAAAATTGAATAACTGATTTATTAATATATGTCTTATAACTAATTAATAAAATAACTACTATTGAAAGAATTATTATAATAATTTTAACTATAGTCTTATCTTTAGTTTTATCTCTCATATTATAATCACACCTATTTATAAAATAATAATAACACATTTTTTATTAAATAAATATATTCTAATTTAAATTTATTCTTTTAATTGCAAAAAAATCTATAAAATATTTTTATAGATTTATTTTACTAGTTTTTCAAGTGCTTCTTTCATTAATTTACTTGCGACTGAAGGATTTGCTTTACCTCTAGTTTTTTTCATTATTTGACCAACAAAATAGTCAAGTGCTTTTGGATTTTGCGAATCATATGTTTTAGCTTGAGATTCATTTTCATTTATTACTTCGTTTACTATATTTATAATTTCATTTTCATCTGTTATTTGCATCATACCTTCATCTTTAACAACTTGTTTTGGACTTTTTTTCTCTTCTAGACATTTATAAAAAACATCTTTACCTTGTTTACTAGATATAGTTTTTGATTCTATTAGATCTATTAATTCTTTTAACATTTCTGGTGTTATAAAAAAATCTTTTATTTTCATTTCATTATAATTTAAATAACTAAGTATCATACCATTTACCCAGTTAGCTGCTTGTTTTATATCACAACCAAGTTCTACTGCTTTTTCAAAATAATCACTAATAGATTTTTCTTTTACAAGAATATTTGAATCATATTCACTTAAATTATACTCATTAATATATTTTTTCTTTCTATCATAAGCAAGTTCTGGTATACTTTCTTTTATTTCTTTTAACCATTCTTTACTTATTTTAAATTTTGGTATATTTGGTTCTACAAAATATTTATAATCAAGTGCATCAACTTTTGATCTCATTGTTATTGTTGATTGAGATTCTTCATCCCATCTTCTTGTTTCTTGAACTACTTTATCATATTCACCATTATCTTTTAATTTAGATTGTCTTTTAATTTCATAATTAATTGCATCTCTTACTCCACCAAAAGAATTTACATTTTTAATTTCTACTTTTGTTCCCCAATTTTTTGGATTATTTTCATCTAAATTTTCATCCATAATTGAAACGTTAACATCACATCTAAGTTGACCTTTTTTACTATCTGCTTCAGATATATCTAAATATTGATATACACTTCTCATATGTTCTAAAAATGATACTGCTTCATCTGCAGAATGAAAATCTGGTTCTGTTACAAGTTCTAAAAGTGGAACTCCTGCTCTATTATAATCTATTGTAGATACATCAAATAAATGATCTTGACTTGCTGCATCTTCTTCTAAGTGAATATTATTTACTCTAACACTTTTCTCTTCACCATTACATTCATATTCTACATGACCATAAATACCTACTGGTATTGGTTTTGTTTCTTGAGTTATCTGATAATTTTTAGGCATATCAGGATAATAATAATTTTTTCTTTCAAAATACATATATTCTGGTTGTGAACAATTAAGTACAATACTAGTTTTTAGAGCCATTTTAACTGCTTCTTTATTAACTACTGGAAGTGTTCCTGGAAATCCCATATCAAGTGGTCTTATGTTACTATTTGGAATAGATGAATAAGTATTTGCTGCACTTGAAAATACTTTAGAATTAGTTTCACTTATTTCACAGTGCATCTCTAATCCTATTTTAGCTAAATAACCCATTATTCTTCACCTCCAGCAATCTGATTTTTATAAGGCATTGCATTTTCTAATGCATATGCAATATTAAGTACATTACTATCATCATAACAATTACCAGTTATATTAACTCCTACTGGAAGATTATTTATAAATCCATTTGGAATTGTAATTGAAGGAAATCCTCCATAATTTCCTATTTGTAAATGTTCTTCAAGTACTTGTGTTTCTTTTGTTAATATATCTTTAGAACCATCTAATTTTTTTGCTGGTCCTGTACCGACTGGAAGTATAACTGCATCATATTTTTTAAATAATTCCTTCCATTTATCAACAAGTAATCTTCTAACTCTTTGAGCATTTCTAAAATATCTTTCTTGGTTTTCTGATTGAAGTACATATGAACCAATTATAAACCTTCTTTTAATTAATGGTGAAAATCCTTTTGTACGATAGTTTTTCATCATTTCTTCATAATTATTTCCTTCTGCCCTTGGTCCAAATACAATTCCTGTTAAATTAGACATATTACTTGTTGCTTCTGCACATGATATTACAACATATACTGCAGGTGATGCATTAAGTAATGTTTGATCTACACTTTCTTCTTCGACCTGTATTCCAAGCTCTTTAGCTTTTTCTATTGTCTTCATAAAATTTTCTAAATGTTCTCTTAATTCATCTGAAGGATTTGAATAATTATTTATATCACATATTTCCTTTATATAGCACATTTTTTTATTTTTTACATCACCAGTTAGTGATTTAGTTAAATTTATATTACTTGAATCCCAAGAAGTCATATCATTTTTATCAATGCCTTTCATGTTATCTACAACAATTGCAGCATCTTTTACATTTCTTGTAAGTACTCCTAAATGATCTAGTGATGAAGCAAATGGAAATAATCCATATCTACTTATCATTCCATATGTTGGTTTATAACCTACTATACCACAGTACGCAGCTGGTTTTCTAATTGAATCTCCTGTATCTGATCCTGTTGCATATGGATATACACCTGCTGCTACTGCTGCTGCTGAACCAGCACTACTTCCAGCACACATTCTTGTTATATCCCATGGATTTCTAATTATACCTGTATGAGCTGTTGTACCTGTACCTCCCATACCAAATTCATCCATTGCTGTTTTATTAACAAATACTGCTCCTGCACTTTTTAATTTTTCAACTGCAGTAGCATCAAAAAATGGTACATAATCTTTTAATGTATTACTTGATCCTGTTGACAAAATTCCCTTTGTTGAATAATTGTCTTTAAGTCCACATGGTATTCCTGAAAGTAAGTTATCAGTTATTTTCTCTTCTTTAGCATCATCAAGTATAGTTACAAAAGCATTACATTTATCTTGAATTTTATGTGATAATTCTAATGATTCATTTATTAATTCTCTTGAAGTTACTTTTCCTTCTTTTAAAAGATTATGTAACTGTTCAATACTTTTATTCATATACTTCATTTTTAACCCACCACCTTTGGAACTTCTATTTCTCTTCCATTATGTAAATCACAATTTGAAAGTATATCATCAATACTACAAGATTCTTCTATTACATCTTCTCTAAGTTCATATTCAAAATCATCAAGTGTATGTGTCATTGGTTCTACATTTTCTATTTTATCTATTTCATTAATCATATTAATTGTTTCATCAATTATTTCAAATTCATCTAAAACCATTTTATTTTCTTCATCTGTTAAACCAATAAGTAATTTTTCAGCATAATCATCTACCATTTCTTTAGTAAATTTCTTATTCATATTAATCCTCCTCTATTATTTTAATTCCAAGTTCTTCAAGTTGTTCATCATCAAGTGTACTTGGTGAACCCATCATTTGATCTTGTCCAGATGCATTTGGTGGAAATGCTTGAACTTCTCTTAAGTTTGGTTCATCTAATATAAGCATTAACATTCTATCTATACCTGGAGCCATACCTCCATGAGGTGGTACACCATATTTAAATGCAGTAAATAAACTATTAAATCTTTTTTCTACTTCTTCTTTTGTATACCCTACTATTTCAAAACCTTTTACTAGTGAATTTAAATCAGTATTTCTAATCGCACCTGATGCCATTTCATTACCATTACATACAAAGTCAAATTGATAAGCAAGTATATCGTCTAAATTTTCTTTATCATATTCTTTAATTCCATTATGTGGCATAGAAAATGGATTATGACAAAATTCATATTTATTTGTTTTTTCATCTAATTCAAACATTGGAAAATCTTTTACTATACATAATTCTAATTTATCTTTATCTATTAAATTTAATTTATTTCCTAATTCATCTCTAATAAGTCCAGCAAATTTTCTTGCAACTGATAATTTTTTATTTGCAATAAAGAACATTACACTATTAGTTTTCATATCAAATTCTTTTATTAATGACATTCTTTCTTCTTCACTTAAAAACTTATCTATAGGTCCTTTTAAACTTCCATCTTCCATAAGAGTTATATATCCAATACCTGGCATACCAATACTTGATGCATATTCTACTATTTCATTAAACCAACTATTTGGTTTAGTTCCAATATCATCTACTACTATTACTTTAATAATACTATTCTTAAATGGATTAAATGTTGTATTTTTTAATACTTCTGATGCATCTTTAATAATTAATGGATTTCTAAGATCTGGTTTATCTGTTCCATAACTTTCCATTGCTTCTTTGTATGTAAGTCTTCTAAATGGTCTACTTGATACTTTTTTATTACTAAAATTTGTAAATACATCATAAAATATTTCTTCTCCAACTTCAAGAATATCATCTTCATTAACAAAACTCATTTCCATATCTAGTTGATAAAATTCTAAAGTTCTATCTTTTCTTGAATCTTCATCACGAAAACATGGTGCTACCTGAAAATATTTATCAACTCCACCAACCATTAGTAATTCTTTATATATTTGTGGAGCTTGTGGAAGAGCATAAAATTTACCTTTAAATTTTCTAGATGGAACAACGAAATCTCTTGCTCCTTCTGGTGATGATACTGTAAGTATTGGTGTTTGAACTTCCATAAATCCTAAATCATACATTTTATTTCTTATATAATGAAGTATATCACTTCTAAGTTTCATATTTCTAGATATCTTTTTACTCCTCATATCTAAATATCTATATTTTAATCTTATTTCTTCATTTACTTCATTTATTCCATCAATTTCAAATGGTAAATTATTAGCTTTTTGTGATAAAATTTCTAAACTTTCACACATTATTTCAATTTCACCTGTTAAAAGTTTATTATTTATTGTTTCTTCATCTCTTCTTATTACCTTACCCATTACTTTAATAACAGTTTCTTTACTTACACCTTTTAACATTTCTTCATCATGTACTACAACTTGAGTAATCCCAGCACTATCTCTTAAATCAAGAAACATTACACCTCCATGATCCCTTATTGTAGATACAAATCCTGATATTGTAACCATTTTATTTAAATCATTAATAGTTAATTCACCACAACTATTTGTTCTATATTCATTTGCTTTCATAAAATTCCTCCTAAAAAATTAAAAACAGTTATATAGTCCTAACTTAGGGACGAATAACTGTTAAATCCGTGGTACCACCCATATTATCATTAATATGATCACTCATTTGAATAACGCATCAATATCGCGCTTCTTCCTACTATTATTTCAAAAGAAGAACTCCGTGGTGTTCTTTCATATTAATATCATTACCCATTCTCATCAACTAGGGTTCTCTTTTAATGAATCTTAATATTACTTTTCCACATCAATGTTTTTAAACTAGATATATATTATCATAACTAAATATCAATGTCAATCATATCTAGTATATGAATTTACAATAATTAAATAAGTTAAAAAAGAAAAAAAGTTCAGTAAATGAACTTTAAATCCTATATGGCGCTCGATGTAGGACTCGAACCTACGACCCTTTGATTAACAGTCAAATGCTACTACCAACTGAGCTAATCGAGCAGCTTGTTGACGTAATTAATAATATCATTACTATTATATTTTGTCAATAATATTTTATTCATTTTTGACTAAATAATATTATAAAAATAAAAAAATAGTGTAAATACACTATTTTACTACTATACTAACTAGTTTTTTAGGTACAACAACTTCTTTTATAATTTCTTTACCATCAATATAGTTTTTAACATTATCTATATCTTTTGCAAGTTTTTTCATCTCTTCTTCAGTTGTATCATTACTGATTTCTATTTTACCTCTTACTTTACCATTTACCTGTACTACCATAGTATATGTTTCATCTTTTAATTTGCTTTCATCATATGTAGGCCAAGATTCATATGAAATTGTTCCTTTATGTCCAAGTACTTCATTCCATATTTCCTCTGTTATATATGGTGATACTGGATTAAGTAATTTTATAAAGCCTTCTGCATATTTTTTTGGAAATATCTCTTCTTTATATACAGCATTTACAAATATCATTAATTGGCTTATTGCTGTATTAAATCCCAAATTTTCATAATCTTCAGTTACTTTTTTTACAGTTTGATTATATATTTTATCCAAATTTGGATTATCACTATCACTTATTTTATTTTCTTGGGTATAAAGTCTATATACTCTATCTAAGAATTTTCTTGCTCCTTCAACACCCTTACTACTCCATGGTTTATCTGCATCAAGTGGTCCCATAAACATTTCATATAAACGAAGTGTATCTGCACCATAATCTCTTGTTATATCATTAGGATTTACTGCATATTTCGGATATCTTTTTCCCATTTTAATACCATTTTCACCTAATATCATACCCTGATGTACTAATTTTTTAAATGGTTCTTTTACTGGAACAATTCCTTTATCATATAAGAAATTATTCCACATTCTAGAATATAATAGATGTCCTACTGCATGTTCTGGGCCTCCAACATATAAATCAACAGGCATCCAGTGTTGAAGTAATCTTTTATCTGCTAATTCATTATCATTATTTGGATCAATATATCTTAAAAAATACCAAGAAGATCCTGCAGAACCAGGCATAGTATTTGTTTCCCTTTTTGCTTTTTTCCCATCTATAACTACGTTTTTCCAATCAACTGCATTTTCAAGAGGAGCTCTACCATTTTTGCCTTTATAATCTTCAAGTTCCGGAAGCACTAAAGGTAAATCCTTATCATCAAGAGCTTTTGTTGTTCCATCCTCAAATTCTACTATAGGAATTGGTTCTCCCCAATATCTTTGTCTTGCAAATATCCATTCTCTTAGTCTATAATTTATTTTTTTCTTTCCTAAATTATTTTTTTCTAAGAACTCAATCATTTTATCAATTGCATCTTGTTTGTTTAATCCATTTAAAAATTCTGAATTTATATGAATTCCATCACCTATCATTGCTTCTTCATTAATACAATAGTTAAATGTTTTTAAATGTAATTCATCTTTTATTTCACTTTCTATTTGATCTTTATTAACCCACTCAACAATAAAGTTTTCATCATCATCTAAATTTTGAGCTACTTTATGATTTGATTTTAAATTAAATAATAATCCTGTACTTTCAATTTCAAAATATTTATCTTTGTTATATGCATAGTAATGATGATTTATTTTAAATGTTTCTTTTACAAATTCTAAATCATCATATCCTGTTTCTTCTTTTATTTCTCTAAGTGCTGTGTCAAGTGCAGATTCATTTTCTTTTCTTGTTCCACCAACAAATAATCTTCCACCATTTTCTTTCCAATTTATAGTTAAATATTTATCATTTTTCTTATCATAAACAACGGCAACTATACTATCTTTATGAGTTTCACCTTCATGTGGTGTTCCAGTTACTTCTTCAAGTACTTGAATAATTTCTATATTAAATTTTTTAGCAAACTCATAATCTCTTGAATCATGTGCTGGAACTGCCATAATTGCTCCTGTACCATAACTTGCAAGTACATAATCACTTATCCATATTGGTATTTTTTTACCATTTACTGGATTTATTGCATAACTCCCTATAAATACTCCTGTCTTTTCTTTATTAAGTTCTGTTCTTTCTAAATCAGTTTTTTTAGAAGATTCTTCTTTATATTTTCTTACATCTTCTTTTTTATCTTCTGTAGTTATTTTATCAACAAGCTCATGTTCTGGAGATAATACACAATAAGTAGCTCCAAATAAAGTATCACATCTTGTTGTAAATACTGTAAAAGTTTCATTAAAATTATCTACTTTAAAATCAACTAAAGCACCTATACTTTTACCTATCCAGTTTCTTTGCATCTCTTTCGTTGATTCAGGCCAATCTAAATCATCAAGACCGGAAAGTAATTTTTCAGCATATTTTGGAATATCAATAACCCATTGTTTCATATTTTTTCTAACAACAGGATATCCACCTCTTTCACTTTTACCATCTATTACTTCGTCATTTGCAAGTACTGTTCCTAACTCTTCACACCAATTAACTGGCATATCTATTTCCTTAGCAAGACCTTCTTCATATAATTTTTTAAATATAAACTGAGTCCATTTATAATATTTTGGATCATGTGTTGATATTTCTCTATCCCAATCATATGATAAGCCTATATTCTTTAATTGTTGCTCAAATACCTTCATATTTGCTTCGGTAAATGTACTTGGATGTTTTCCTGTTTTAATTGCAAATTGTTCTGCTGGAAGACCAAAAGAATCAAATCCAATAGGATGAAGTACATTATATCCTTGCATTCTTTTCATTCTAGCTACTATATCAGTTGCCGTATATCCTAATGGATGTCCTGCATGAAGACCAGTTCCTGATGGATAAGGAAACATATCAAGTACATAATATTTAGGTTTACTAAAATCCCATACGTCAGTTTTAAATGTTTTATTATCTTCCCAATATTTTCTCCATTTTTCTTCTATTTCTATATGATCATACATAATTATTCACTCTTCCTTTCTAAGTACTTTAAATATTTTGCTAAAAAATAATATGTTACCCATATAAATGGAATTATTAGTACTACTATCATTAAAATTTTATATATAACTTTATTAAAATTAATTACTATTATCATAATAATTGAAAGCATTAACGCATTTACAAAATTAAGTATTCTAAGAACTCTTTGATAACCTATCTTATTAATATCTATATTGTAATATGTTTCTAATAATTTTACATCACTAAATACTTTATTTTTTTTATATTTAAGTTGTTTTCTAACAAATGCAAAATAATATATTAAGTAAATTGATATAAAAAATAATATAAATAATAACAATTTTTCCATTTTAATATCTCCTAAATAAAAAAACTATGAAATCTAAGGACGCATATGCGCGGTACCACCTTAGTTCATAGATTTTCTATGCTCTTTAATTCTTAACGCGAATAACGTTTAAGCTCCAAAACAAGTTCATAAATATTTTAACGTTAATTTTCACCAAACATTAACTCTCTTTAGGTAAAATTATTTATTACTACTTTTCTTCATCACTTAATGATACAAGTATAATATATTTTTATATTTTTTTCAAGTATATTAATTAAAATTTATTATTTCAAAAAATAAGTCAAAAAAACATTATTAATTAAAAAATATAAAAAGACCTATACTTAGGTCAATTATTATTCTAATTTTAATTGTGGTTGAAATGCTTCTTCAATTTTATCTTCTATTTTTCCATACGTAATAATTTCTACATTGGTCAAATTAGCATCTAATTTTATTGCAACTTCTGCTTCTTCAAAACACATTAATGCTCCCTTGCTTCCTGTAAAATCTGTTCCTTCTAATTTAACATCATCTAATAAACCAGTTATTTCTACA
>CANQAQ010000032.1 GCA_947589275.1 uncultured Bacilli bacterium
ACAGTAAAATATGTTAAAGATTATGTAGATATTGTTGTATCAGGAAGTTATATAACTGATTCAGATAATTATGATGATAAAGTGAACTTGTTAAAATTATATTAAATATACATTTTTATAAAAAAATTAAAAAACTATTTACAAAATGTATATTTTAATATATAATTAATGCGTAGTTTTGAAAAAAACGAAGGAAAGTAGATGTATATCTCACCTGACTTATAATAAATAAGTAGGTCAAAGGCCATATTATATATTTTATATGTCTTTGATTATAGGTGGATACATTGTATTCATTTTTTTATTGGAGGTGCTTTGAAATAGCAAAGAAAAACGAAATGCTTATTAATGAGCAAATAAAAGCTAAAGAGGTTTTAGTAATTGGTCCTAGTGGAGAACAATTAGGTATGAAGAGTATAGAAGATGCTCTAACATTAGCATCAGTCGCAGGTTTTGATCTTGTATTAATTAGTGAAACTCCTGATAAATCTGTTTGTAAGATTATGGATTATAATAAATTCAAGTATGAAAAACAGAAAAAACAAAAAGAAGCTTATAAAAGACAAAGAGAAAATAATACAGAATTAAAAGAATTTAGATTATCAGTAAATATTGATATTCATGATTTTAATACAAGGGTAAAGCAGGTTATTAAATATTTAGAAAAAGGTCATAAAATAAAAATGACAATAAGATTTAGAGGAAGAGAACTTGCACATACAGAACTTGGTAATGACGTTATGATTAGATTTGCTGATGCAATTAAAGATTATGGAGTAGTAGAAAAAGAACCTACAATGGAAATGAAGAGTATGTATATGATGATTGCACCAATAAAGAAAGAAGGTAAATAAAATGGGAAAAATAAAACAAAAAACGCATAAGGGAACAAAGAAATCTATTATGCTTAGAAATAGTGGTTCAGCTAAGTTTAAAAAACCAGGTGCTAACCACAAAACAGTTGGTTATACTTCAGCTAGAATGAGAAAATTAAGAAAGGGTTCTGAACTATCTAAAGCAGATTTAAGAAGACTTAAAAAGCTTATAGATAGAATGAACTAATAAAGGGGGGGAAAATTAAAATGGCAAGAGTAAAAACAGGTGTTATAACAAAAGCACGTCATAAAAAAATACTAAAAAAAGCAAAAGGTTATTTTGGTAGTAAACATAGATTATTTAAAACTGCTAAAGAACAAGTAATGCATTCAGGTAAATATGCATATAGAGATAGAAGAGCAAATAAGAGAAATTTCAGAAAATTATGGATAACACGTATAAATGCTGAATGTAGATTAAATGATATTAGTTATTCTAAATTTATAGATGGTTTAAATAAAGCAGGAATAGTAATAAATAGAAAGATGCTATCTGAACTTGCAATTGAAGATAAAGAAGCATTTAAAGCTTTAGTAAAAGAAGCAAAAGATGCTTTAAATGGTAAGGTTACTAAAGATGAAGTTTTACCTAAAAAAGAAAGTAGTAAAAGTAAAACAAAAGATTTAAGTAGTATGACTGTTTCTCAGTTAAAAGAACTTGCAAAAGAAAAAAACATTTCAGGATTTAGTACAATGAAAAAAGCAGAACTTATTGAAGTTTTAAAATAAGTTTCTTTTTTTTATAATTTTATAAAATAGTGATATTATAATAATAGGAGGATAACTATGGAAAAAAATACTAAATTAAAAGATGAATTATTAAATAAAAAAGAAAGTGGTTGGTTATCTATATCTGAAAATGAAAAAAAAGATATATTTAACTTTTGTGATAAGTATATTTCTTTTTTAAATAAATCTAAAACTGAAAGAGAAGCAACAAATACTATAATAAAAACACTTAAAGAAAAAGGTTTCAAAGATTTAAATACTTTAGATATAGTTAATGAAGGTGATAAAGTATATTATAATAATAAAGGTAAAAGTTTATTTGTTGCAGTTATAGGTAAAGAAAATATGGAAAATGGTCTTAATCTAATAGGTTCTCATTTAGATTCACCTAGACTTGATTTAAAGCCAAATCCTCTTTATGAAGATGGTAATGCAGCATATTTTAAAACTCATTATTATGGTGGAATTAAAAAATATCAATGGACAACAATTCCACTTGCTATTCATGGTACAATTGTTAAAACAAATAATGAAAAAATTGATATAGCAATAGGAGAAGATGATAATGATCCTATATTTACTATAACTGATTTACTTCCACATTTAGCTGATAATCAAATGAAAAAAAGATTAGATGATGGTATTGAAGGTGAGGATTTAAATCTTCTAATCGGAAGTATTCCATATGATAAAGATGATGGTGTAAAATTAAATATTATGAATATGTTAAATAAAAAATATAATATTACTGAAAAAGACTTTTTTAGTTCTGAAATAGAAATTGTACCAGCATTTAAAGCTAGAAGTTTAGGATTTGATGAATCTATGATAGCAGCATATGGACAAGATGATAAGGTATGTGCATATACTTCACTTTCTGCAATATTAGATTTAGATGTACCAAATAAGACATGTGTATGTATTTTTTCTGATAAAGAAGAAATAGGTAGTGTTGGAAATACTGGTATGGCTTCTAATGCATTTAATTATTTTATATCAGAACTTTTAAATAAACATAATGAAAATGTTCCAAATATGATAGATAAAGTGTTTATGAATTCTAAAATGCTTTCTGCAGATGTAGATGGTGGTTATGATTCTATATATAAAGATGCATATGAATTAAATAATGCATCATTTATTGGTAATGGTATTGTATTAAATAAATATACAGGAGCATGGGGGAAATCAGGCGCAAGTGATGCAAATGCAGAATATGTATCATATGTAAGAAAAATATTAGAAGATAATAATATTAAATATCAAGTATCAGAACTTGGGAAAATAGATTTAGGTGGTGGAGGTACAATAGCATATATTTTAGCAAATAAGGGTATAGAAGTATTAGATTGTGGTATTGCTGTACTTTCTATGCATGCACCAATAGAAGTAACAAGTAAATTTGATATTTACTCAGTATATAAAGCATATTTTAGTTTTTATAAAAATTAAAATATGTTTTTTTCTTTATATATGTTATAATCAATATAGGAGAATAATATGAGTGAATATATTGAAATTATAAAATATAAAAAGTCAGAAAATATAATACTAAAAATTATAATAATTGTTTTTTGTTTTTTAACTATAATAATAAATTTAAATGAATATAAATCTCTTTTTAAAAATAATACAAATATAGAAAATAGTATTAACGAAAATTATAGATTTGTAACTTTAGATTTAACACCTTCAAAATTAATTAGTTATTCTATTATTGATAATAATGAAAATAAAGTGAATTTTTATACATTAGAACTTAATGATAAAATATTACTAATAGCGTTAAAAGAAAATACAGTTCTTACAAATAAAGTAGAAGGCGAACTTAAAGATTATGATAAATATACAAATGTAATAAAAAATAAATATAATGAAAATGGTAAATTAATAGAAGAAAAATATTTCTCAAATGTATCATACAATACAAATAAAAAGATAGTAGAAATAAAATTTTATTTTACTATTATACTACTAATTATAATAATATTATCTTTACCATTTGATATATTTATATATCTAAATCCAAAAAAATCAAAAAAATTTAAAAATAGTTAGAGGAAGTATTTTATGAAAAGTAGTTATTTAAATGAACTAACAAAATATATTAAAGATATTGAATTATTAAAAAAAATTATTTTAGCATCTGATATAAAAGTTTTTTTAATACTTAGAATAATTAAATTAAATAATAAAGAATATATAGATTTAATACAAAAAATATTAATATCAGATGATAACAATCTAAAATATATAAATGAAGTGTGTACTAATAGATTATTTTTACTTAAATTTGAAAAAGAAGAGCAACTTAAAATCATAAATATTTTATTAGACAAGATAAATAATAAAAAACTATTTTTAGTTTATTATAAATATATTAATAACAATTTTGTTTTAGAAAATAGATCATTTAATGAGATTATAAAAATTTTATTATATATGGAAAATATTAATTTATATAAATTAGATTATGCATATGAAGTATTATCAAATAATTTTATAAATAGTATGAGATCTTTAGATGATATTATTAGACTATGTAACTTAGTAATGCTTTTTGATTATGATAATATAGATGATGCTATTAAACTTGCAACAAATTATGAGATACTAAAAAATGAAACTACAGAAGATCAAATAAAAATTATAATACATAATGAAGAAAAAGAATATAGTAATAAAGAAAATGCTAAATATGTTACAGTAAAAGAGTATATTTCTAATATCTCAGATACTGATAGTGTAAAAAAATTAAGTATGATACTAAAAGAAAATGGTATTAATTATTTTGACAATAATACATCGATATCTTTATAACAAAAAAAGACTAAATAGAATAGTTTTTTTTATGTTTATATGATAAAATTATATTGGGTGATTTACATGAATAGAACTGAGCTTAGAAAAAAAATAATGACTATTTTATATCAAATATTTTTATATGAAACAAATAATATTGATTATAATATAGATGATGTAATTAAAGAATCAGTGCCAATTGAAAATGAATTTGTAAATAATGTGGTAAAAGGTGTATTAGAATATAAAAATGATATAGATAAAATAGCAAATAAACATTTAAAAGATTGGACAATTGATAGATTAAGTAAAACTGATCAAGCAATACTTAGAATGGGTATATATGAACTTGTATATACAGATACTCCTGAGATAGTTTCTATTAATGAAGCCGTATCACTTTCAAAAGAATATTCAGATGAAAAGGTAAAAAATATGATTAATGCAGTTTTAGATAGTATTTATCATGGTGATGATAATGAATAATAATTATATAACAGTTGGAGCATTAACTAGATATATAAAATATAAAATAGATAATGATATTAATTTACAAGAAGTATATATAAAAGGTGAAATATCAAATTTTAAACATCATACTAGAGGTCATTATTATTTTACTATAAAAGATGAAGAATCAAGAATAAGTGCTATTATGTTTTCATCAAATACAAAAAATATTAATTTTGAACCAGTTGATGGAATGAAAGTACTAGTTAAGGGTAGAATAAGTGTATTTGAGAGTACTGGAAATTATCAAATATATGTTACAAGTATGATGGAAGATGGTATTGGAAATTTATATGCTTTATATGAAGAATTAAAGAATAAATTATCCAAAGAAGGCTTATTTGATCAAACACATAAAAAAAGTATTCCAAAAATTCCAAAAAGAGTAGGTGTTGTAACAGCCAAAACAGGTGCAGCAATAAAAGATATAATCTCAACTATAAATAGAAGATATCCACTATGTGAAGTAATTTTATTTCCATCATTAGTGCAAGGTAAAGAAGCATCCTCTGATATTGTAAAAAATATAAGAATAGCAGATACATATAATTTAGATACACTAATTGTTGGTCGAGGTGGAGGTTCTATTGAAGATTTATGGGCTTTTAATGAAGAAATAGTTGCTAGAGCAATATATGAATGTAATACTCCAGTAATAAGTGCTGTAGGTCATGAAATAGATTTTACAATAGCAGATTTTGTTGCTGATGTAAGAGCAGCAACTCCAACAGGTGCAGCAGAAATAGCAGTTCCATCAAAAGATGAACTTAAAAAAGTTATAGAACAATATAAACTAAGATTAAATAAATCAATTAAAAATAAATTAGATAATAATAAAAACTATTTAAATAAAATTTTAGATAGCTTTATATTAAAAAACCCTATGAGTATATATGAAGTAAAAGAAGAAAAATTATCAAATTTAATAGAACGATCTAAAAATAGTATTTTAAATATAATATCATCATATAAAATAAAATTTGATATATTAAAATCAAGCTATATATTCTTAAATCCTAAAAAGATATTTGAAAATAAATATAATAAATATACTAATTTAATAAATAAATTAGAAATATTAAATCCACTTAATACTTTAAAAAGAGGATATTCAATTACTAAAAAAGAAGGTAAAATAATTAATAATATAAAAAATGTAAAATTAAAAGATAAAATAAATATTACTTTAAATAATGGTATTATAAAAGCAGAAGTATTACAAATAAAGGAGAATTAATATGGAAAAGAAAGAAAAGACTTTTGAAGAAAATTTAACTAATTTAGAATCAATAATAAAAGAATTAGAAAATGGAGATGTAGATTTAGATAGTGCAATAAATAAATATACAGAAGCAATGAAAATAGCAAAGGAATGCTCAGATAAATTAGATAATGCTTTAAAAGCAGTTAATAAGGTATTAAATGAAAATGGTGAACTTGAAGATTTTAAAACAGAAGATTAAAATTTTGTAAAATATTTAAAAATATGTTAATATAAAAAAACTATTATTAGTTTTTTTTAATTTTGTAGGAGCGATATTATGCAAGATATTGAATTAGTTATAAATCAAATTAATAAATTACATATTTATAATGAAGTATTAAATGAAATAAAGGATGAATTAGAAGATTTTTTAAAAAATACGAATATGGATACTATTGAATTTGCAAATAGTGTAATGTTTAATGAAGAAATAAAAGCAAATAACTTGATAGAAGGATATGCTGATGATATAGAATCAATAGATGATATAGTTAAAACAAATTTAAAAAATCAAACTGCTAAAAATAATAAAGAACAGAGAATTTTAAATTTATATAATGGATATAAATATATATTAAAAAATCCTCAAATTGATAAAGCTAATTTAAAAAAATTATATTATATTCTATCAAAAAATTTACTTTCAGATTATGACTTATCACATATGGGAGAATATTATAGAAATGAACCTGTATATATTTTTTATTCTGATAGTCCTTATGTAGAACCTGATCAAGGAATAAATTTTAATGAAATAGATAATTATATGAATAATTTATTTGAATATATAAATCATAATAATAAATTTGATACTAAGACAGATTTTTATATAAAATCCCAAATAATACATTTTTATTTTGTATATATACATCCATATTTTGATGTAAATGGTAGAACTAGTCGTACAATTAGTATGTGGTATTTACTTAACAATGAAATTTATCCATATATAATATTTAATAGAGGTATTAATTTTTCAAAAAATATATATTATAAAAATATAAGAAATACTATAAAATATTCTGATATAACAATATTTTTAAAATATATGCTTGAAACTGTTAAAGTTGAACTTGAAAAAGAATATTTAATAATAAATATAGAATCTTTAACACAAAAATTAAGTGATTTAGAAAAACAAACTTTAAATTATATATTATCAATGAAATCAGATATAAATCTAAAAACTTTTAGTGCATTTTATAGAAGATTTAATGAATTAAAAAAACTAAAAGAAATTAATCAATCATTATTAGAACCATTATTTGATAAAAAAATATTACTAAAAACAGGATATACAAGCAGTAAAATATCATATAATGGAGAAAATAATTTTAAATTTGAAATAAATAGAAATTATTTAGATAATGATCCTAAAAAAATAAAAAGATTAAAATTACAATAAATACCAGAAAAACTTCCAGTTTTTTATTAATATATTTTTTTAATAACAAAACATAATAATAATGTAATTCGAATTACAAAGGAGCTTATTATGAAATTTAAAAAATTTTTTTTAATGCTTCTAATTACATTAATTATTATACCAACAAATGCACTTGCTTATTCAGATAAACTAATTGTAGGTGGACAAAATATTGGTATAGAAGTTAAAACAAAAGGAATATTAGTTGTAGGTTTATATAAAATAAATAATGAATTAATTGCTGATTCATCTGGTTTAAAACCTGGAGATTATATTGTAAAAGTAAATAATAATAAAGTAGAGAGTATAAGTGATTTTACAAAAGAAATAAATAATGATGATGATAAATTAAATGTAAATATTCAGTATATTAGAAATGGAAAAACATATAACAGTGTATTAAAACTTGTAAACTTTGATAATGAATATAAAACAGGTATATATGTTAAAGATACTATAAATGGTATTGGGACACTTACATTTGTAGATCCTGAAACTAAAAAATTTGGTGCCTTAGGACACGAAATAATTGATAAAAATACAAATAGTATTTTAAATATAGATGATGGTTCAATATATTACTCTTATATAACAGGTATTAATAAATCTGTAAATGGTACACCTGGTGAAAAAGAAGCTACTGTAGACCAAAATAAAACTTACGGTGTTATTGATGAGAATACAACAAAGGGTATTTTTGGTACGTACACTAGTGATTTAGATGATAGTAATTTATATGAAGTTTCAAAGCCAAATGAAGTAAAAACTGGATTAGCCAGTATATATACAGTATTAGATGGTGAAGTTCTACAATCATATACTATTAATATAGATAGTATTAATTTAAAAGATTCAACAAAGAACATAATATTTACAATAACCGATGATCAGTTACTTGAAAAAACTGGTGGTATAGTTCAAGGTATGAGTGGTTCTCCAATAATACAAGATGGAAAAATAGTAGGTGCAGTAACACACGTCATAGTTAATGACTGTACTAAAGGTTATGGAATACTTATAACTAATATGCTAGAAGAAGCTGAAAACTAGGATTAACTATAAAACACGTACATGTACGTGTTTTATATTAATTTAATAAAAAAAATAACATATATTTTATTAGGAAGTGATATTTTGTTTTTGACATTTTTAACTACATTAATAAAAAGTATGTTTTGTTTTACAGGAAGTTATTCAAATAATGTTTTTCCTGATCCTTTAACAAAAGAAGAGGAAGAAGAATATATAAAAAGACATCTAAATGGTGATATAGATGCAAGAAATAAATTAATAGAACATAATTTAAGATTAGTTGTACATATAGTAAAAAAATACGAAACAACAAGGACAGATGTAGATGACCTAATAAGTATTGGTATAATAGGATTAATAAAAGGAATAGATACATATTCATATAAACATGGTACTAAACTTACAACTTATTGTGCAAGATGTATAGATAATGAAATATTAATGCATTTTAGAAATGATAAAAAAAATAGTAAAAATATTAGTATTGATGAATCAATTGGTTTTGATAAAGATGGTAATGAAATTACATTTATGGATATACTTAAAACTCCAAAACCAGATTTTGCAGAAGATATTCATATTAAAAATAATATTGAATTATTAGGAAAATATATAAATGTATTATCAGATAGAGAAAAATTAATTATATATAAAAGATATGGATTTAATAATTATGAAGAATTAACACAAAAAGAGATAGCAAAAGAACTTGGTATATCAAGAAGTTATGTTTCTAGAATAGAAAAAAGAGCTATTACTAAGCTCCTTCGTGAATTTATAAGAAATAATCAATATATTAAATAAAATTTTAACTAGCAAATTTAAAAGATAAACTTAAATCTTTTTTTGTTTTATCATAAATTTCATATTCATAATCAGATAAACCCCTTGATAATTTTTTCATATAAAGAAATGTAATAGTATCTCTTTTTATTATTAAATCACTTAATCTTCTTTTATCTGATTCAGTTTTAATTTTCTTTTCATTAAGCGTATTTATTAAAAAATTTAATTTTTCTATTGTTTCATTCATATTATTCCTCCTTTTTAAGGGCACGTTTGCAATATTAACATATAATTCTTATGTTGTCAACTATTTATATTGACAAATTTACTTCAAGAGTTAAATGCAACTTTTTTTATTATTTTTTTTCAACTTGCATTTAGTCTTATAATAGTATTTAAT
>CANQAQ010000033.1 GCA_947589275.1 uncultured Bacilli bacterium
TCCCTAATACTTCGCAGATACTTACGTGTATAGTGGACTTTCACCACCTAGTTATATGCCATGCCTGGCACACATATGATAAAATACACTTTCGAAAGGAGGTGTATTTTATTATGGCTTCTAAAGGGCAAAAATTTAATAAATATTCTAAAGCTGAAATAATCACAATATTAAAAGAATATTTTGATGGAGCTTCAAGTGGTTATTTAGCAAGAAAATATAATTATCCAATAAAAACTATTAAAAATTGGATATATAAATATAAAAATCCACAAAAATTTCCAGGTTTAAACAAAAAACGTGGTGGTCGTTCCAAAGAAAAAGATTTAACAAAAGAAGATTATAAAGAAAGATATGAAATACTAAAAAAATACCAGGCCTTCCTCAAGGCACAACGAGAGAAAAAGTAACTTTTATTAATCTATATAGAGATAATTATAAGTTATATAACATGTGTGCCGTACTTGAAATAAGTCCAAAGACTTATTATAAATATCGAAATAAGGAAGATCCTGATTATTATGATTATCTAATAATCAAAGAAGTATTTGATGAATCTAAAGGCACATATGGATATCGTAGGATTGTGGAAGGCATAAAAATCAAATATGAAGGGGTTGTAATGAACGGGAAGAAGGTTTTAAGAATAATGAAAAAATATAATTTAGTTCCTGAATATATAAGGAAATCAAAGAAGAAAAATAAAAATGAAAGAATAGAAGATAATGTTAAACCAAATTTATTAAATAGAAATTTTACTACTGATGCGCCAAATAAAGTATGGGATACAGATGTAACATATCTTATATTTAAAAGTTCTAGAGCATATCTATCAACAATAATAGATTTATATGATAGAAAAGTTGTTGCATACAAAATATCGAAACATAATGATAATAAACTTGTTATGGATACTTTAAATGAAGCAATACAAATAAGAAAAGATGTACATGGATTAATCATTCACAGCGATCAAGGTTTCCAATATACATCTTATGAATACAAAGCAATCTGTGAGTCTAATGGCATTACAATCTCTATGGCAAGAAAAGGTACACCAATAGATGATTCACCGATTGAGAGTTGGCACTCTCTCCTTAAAAAGGAAACTTTGTATAACAATAATATCACATCTTTAGAAGAATATCAAAAGCTAGTAGAAGAATGGATAAAATTTTATAATACAACGAGAATTAAAGGAAAAAAAGTTAATAAAAAGAAAGGATATAATAAAAATGATAAATAATAATGAATTAATATATAAAATGGAATCAGTAATTGAATACTTAAAGAATAATGGTGGATATGATTATGAATTATATAACAGATTATGTCCAGGTATGGGAGAACCAGATTCGAATATAGTTGAATATGGAGAAGATTGTTTGGAACTTATAAATGAATTGATTGAAATAATTGATAACAAACAAAGGCAAGCTTTGTTTGAAGAAATATTATAAGTATATAATAAAAATCAAGGGTCTAGATGAACTCACTTCGTTCGCCCTTGATTTTTACTTTAGTCTTTTTTATTGATGTCTACTATTTGGGGTTCACATCATTTAAAACTGGCTTTTAATTAACTAAAAATATCTTTATAACAATTTTTGTTTATAATTTCTCTAGAAAATATTATTTTACTATTTACTATATTATTAATAGTATTTATATAATTATCATCAACATTATTACTACCTCTGACCTCATAAGTATTTGTTGAACTATTATAGATAGCTTTATCAGAAATCCAAGACCTGTTTTGAAAAATTACTAATCCTTCACTATCACTAAAGATGTCACTTCCTGTAAATAATCTCGAATCATACTTGATGCCAAATAAATTATAAACAGTTGGAAGAACATCTGATGAAGATGCTACTTTTGAAATTTTCTTTGTCTCTAAATTAGGATTATATATAATTAATTTATTGTGATTTATTTCAAAGTCAGAATCTCTTTCATATGTTGATATTTCATTTATCTCTGAAATATTTAATCCATATGGATAATGATCAGCTAAAAGTACTATTAAAGTATCATCTAGTTTACCGGCACTTTCTAATTTTTCTATTAATAATTCTAAAGCTCTATCTAATTCTATTTGAGTTGCGACATATGCTTTTACTTTATCGCTATAAGGTAGATCATTTACTTCATTTTCATGTTTTCTAGCTATTGAATTACCTCCCCAAGTATATCCAAGATGTCCTGAAACAGTCATATAATATGTTAAAAATGGTTCATCACTATATAAATAATCATCTACTGTTGCTTCAATCATTTCTACATCACTTTCAGGCCAAGTATCACAATTAATATCTTTTTCTAAGCCAAAATAACATGCTTTAAAGTTATCAAATCCTAAAGATTTTAAATATTTATATCTATCTTGAAAATATCCGGAGTGATTATGATATGCATAAGTTTTATAACCTATATTTTCAAAAACAGTTGAAAGTCCATAAGGGAAATAATCTTTTCCACTTCTCCAATTTGATAATAATTCATAACTTGGATGTAAACCTGTTAATGCTTGAAACTCTCCACCAATTGTACTTAAATAATTAGGTGTATAAAAATTTTCAAAAATAAATCCACTATTAGTAAGTTTATATAAAGTTGGAGTAAGTTCTTCTTTTATTGCTATTTCACTAAATGATTCAGCAACTATATAAATTAAATTCTTACCTTTAAACATTTCGGTATATTCGTTTTGTCTTGTACCTGTATTATTACTTATATAATCGTATACTATTTTATTTTTATCTTTTATTTTATCTAAATTTAATTCTTCTACATTATACTCATATTCTATAACTTTATCATCATCTGCAGGTTCTACTTTCGAAGATATGATAATTTTTTCTTCAAATCCAAACAAAGTTCTTATAAAATCTAATCTATATGAATTTAAAACACCTAATTTTTGTACGTTTAATGAATTTTGATTGACTTCATAATATAAAGAATATGCGGATAAATACTCTCCTTTTTGTCTATATAAATTTAAATAGAAAATGGAAAGCGATATTAAAATTAGAGATACCTGTAAAATAATTACATCTTTAAGTCTATTATTAAAAGTAAATTTCTTCCTAAATATTACAATAAAAATTAATGGAATAAAGAATAAGATAACATAAATTATATTTTTTAATATTAAATTTAAAACTGTTCCTGCAAAATCTAGTGCTTGATCACTAAGAGCTAACACTGAAAAAGCAAAGAAATTGTTAAACATTTTTTTAAACATAAATTGTACACTATACATAATTGGTAAAACTGTATAGGTTGTATAGAACAAAAATTTATTTATTTTCTTTGAAAATATATTAGTTATAAATGTTATTAAGACTGATGAAAAAATCGTATAAAGTAATATATTTGAAAAAGAATCCCATGAATATTTATTAAATATATTTAACTGAAAAATTAACTCCATCCAAACTAAAAACACAAAATTACAAAGATTATTATATATTATTTTTTTCATACTATTTACATCTCCTACAAACAAAACATTACTTTAAATCATTTTATTACGTGTATGAATATATTAAAATGATTTTTCAAATTTATTACTATAACAATATAATAACCAATAACCCTACTATCATGCAATATATTGAAAAATATATTAATTTACCATTGTTTACAATTTTTCTAAACCATTTTGTTACTAAAAGTGTAACTATACAAGAAACTATGATAGAAACTGTATAATATAATATTAAGTTAGTGTCAAATGAAATATCTCCTATTTCTAATATAAGGGCCGCTATACTCATTGGAATATATAACATAAATGAATATTTAAATGCAGTATCCCTTTTTAATCCTTGAAACATTCCACCAACTATAGTAGATCCACTCCTACTTATGCCAGGAAATAATCCAAGTATTTGAAAGCATCCTACTGTTAAGGCTTCTTTTACTCCTAAATCTTTTTCACTTTTACTACCTTTAAAATTTCTGATTAAGAATAATAATATTGCAGTTATAATTAATGATATACCAACTATTTTAATATTGTTTTCTATTTTATCAAATATATCAAAATAACTAACTAATAGGCCAGCTATTCCTGCTGGAATACAACCAAGAACTATCATAAAACAATATTCGTAATCTTTTTTAGATTCTTTATCTTTATGTATTATATATTTAAAGAAATTTTTAAATAACTTTACTATATCATTCCAAAATAATATTACTATCGCAATTAGTGAACCAAAATTGGTAAGAATTGCGATTGTATCAAAATCTATATCTACATCTAATAGAGCTTTAAAAATCATTAAATGTCCACTTGATGATACAGGTATTGTCTCTGTAAATCCTTGAATAAATCCTAATAATGCATATTTTAAAATCTCCATACTATCACCTATTTAATTATATAATAATTATCAAGAATAATAAATAAAAAAATAATAATATAATAAAATTTTACTAGGTGATTACATGTTTTTTAGGATTTTTCTCTTTCTAATTGGATTTGGTCTTACAACTGTTGGATTTGTTTATATAATTTGTTATTTGAATTTATTTAGTCTAGGGTATAATTTTATAGATTATGTTAATTTTATTATTAGAAGGCTTGAATGTCTTAATGCGATAATTGGAATAATTATTATGATGATAGCGTTTATAGGAGGCAAAAATGAATTACATATATGATGTTTTTTTAAATTTAAATGATACACTTTATGATTTTTTTGATTGGAATAAAAGCGATAGAATTACACATGTAAAAAAGATTCCTATATTTATTGTTAAAACTAATGTATTAAAAGAGTTTATTAATTATAATATTGAGGTAGAAGATGAATTATTATTTGAAATATATAATAGAACTGAACTATGGTCAGTTACTAATAAGATCGAATACTGTGCGTTATTTTCAGATAACTCTACAGTAATCGCATTACAATTTAATTCTAATGGAAAATGCATAAAAAAATCATCTTTACTCGTGGATGAAGAATTAGAAATTTTAGATAATATAAGAAGATTTAAAGAGATAAATATCGATTATAAAATTAAAAATAAAGCACCTCAAGTATTAAAGACTAGGAAAGAGTTGAAAGATGATAATTTTATTGAAGAAGAATTAAAGAATATTGAAAATGATAAGCTTAAATATATTTATTTTGAATGCTTTGGTAAGCATGAGGAAAGCGAAAAAATTATATTAAATAAATTAAAAAAAATATCAAGAAATAGCGCACTTTATAAAAATTTATATGATATTTTGAAATTAACGTCTGCAACTAAAAAATAAAATGATATAATTATTTTGGTGGTTGTATGATTAAAATTACTTCTCTAGACCATAATGGTAGAGGTATTGGGAAAATTGATGGGAAAATTGTTTTTGTTCCTTTTACTCTTCCAGGTGATGTTGTTGATATTAGAATTATAAATGAAAAGAAAAATTATATAGAAGCAGAAGTTTGTAATTATATAGAAGAATCTAGTGATAGAATAAAAAGTCCATGTATATATTTTGGTACATGTGGTGGATGCGATATTATGCATATGAACTATGATTCACAAATTTTATTTAAACAGCAAAAAGTAGAGAATATTGTTAATAAATATTTAGAAGATAATGTTAAGATTAATAGGATAGTTAAATCTGATAATGTTTTAAATTATCGTAATAAGGTTACTTTTCAAGTTAAGGAAGATGTTGGATTTTATAAAAATAAATCTTATGAATTAATACCAATAGATAAATGTTTATTATGTTGTGATAGGATAAATAAATCTATTAAATATTTAAACTTATTGGATTTATCTATTATAGATAAAATAACTTGTAGATATGCTTCAAATAAACTTATGATAATAATAAGTACTAAAAAACATATAAATAATTTACATATAGAAAAAATAAAGGATATTGCTGATTCTATTTATATGGAATATAATGGAAGATATGAATTATTATATGGTAATGAGTATTTAACTGAACATCTTGGAAAATACAGTTATTTAATATCTCCTGATTCCTTTTTTCAGGTAAATATAGATGTATGTTTAAAATTATATACAAAAATTAATGAATATGTTAATACTGGTAAAAATGTTTTAGATTTATATTGTGGGACTGGGTCTATTGGAATATTTGTAAATGAAGGAAATAATGTGTTAGGTATTGAAATTAATAAAAATGCGATTAGGGATGCTTTAAAAAATAAAGAAATAAAGAAGTTAGAGAATATTTCTTTTGTATGTGGTGATAGTGGAAAGTGCATAAATAATATTGATTTTAAACCTGATATAATAATTGTAGATCCTCCTAGAAATGGGCTTAATAAAATAACGATAGAAAATATATTAAAGTTAATGCCAAATGAAATTTTATACGTTTCATGTGATCCTATGACTCTTGTTAGAGATTTGAATTGTTTAAGTAAGCACTATGATATAAAAGAAATAACACCTTTTGATATGTTTCCTAACACTAAACATGTAGAAAACCTAACGTACCTTTTAAAAAAATAATTGAAATTTAATTATGTTTTTATGGAAATAATTATGAAAAAATATATATTTTTCTGATTTTATATATATTTTTTTTTAATTTTTTGCTATAATGTTTATGATAATAAGGATATGTGTGATAATTTTATATGAATTAATCATAAACCTGATTAAAGAAGAATTGGAAAGAGGAAAGAAATATGAATAGTAATAATTTAAAATTTGATCCACTTACTGGACAGCCTGTTAATAATGGAGAGCCAAATGTTGCTACTAACAATATGACACCTAATAATGGGTATGCTAATATAGGACAAAATAATTTAAATAATCAGAATGTTGTTATGAATAACAATATGATGGCAGATCAAAATACGCAGGTTAATCCTATACCTACTATGAATTCTATACCTGTAGAACCTGTACCAGTTGCTAATCCTGTACCTCAAGTTGAACCTATTTCTAGCACTCCAGGAGAATTTATAACTCCTGCAATTAATAATGGAAATGTTCAACCTATTGTTAATCCTACTATTATATCTGGTACACCTGCTGGATCACCAAATAATAATGTAGGAATGGGTATGCAAAATCAAGTAGGACAAACACCTAATACGGTAAATCCTATGGCTGGAGTTCCTACTGTTGAACAATCTCAGCAAGATTTTATAAAAAGTACTCAGACAATTAGTTCTGATAATAGCAATGATAAATCTAGTGGTCCAAACTATATTCTTATTGCAGTAATATTTGCAATTATCTTTGCAGCGTTATTCTTTGTATTCCCATTATTATTAAATTATTTATAAAAAAATCACGACTGTGATTTTTTATTTTACTTTTAAGACCTGACCGATACTTAATAGGGTACTTGATAAATTGTTTAATCGCTTTAATTCATCTACTGTAGTGTTGTATGCTTGGGCTATCTTATATAGGCTATCACCACTCTTTACTGTGTATGTAACTGAAGTTGGGGATACGTTTGTAGGTAATTTTAATACCTGACCTATTCTAAGATTTGTACTGGTTAGGTTATTTAAATTCATAAGTTCGCCTACTGTAGTGTTATATGCTTGAGCTATTTTATATAGGCTATCGCCACTTTTTACTATGTATGTATTTTCTTCTGTTATTTCTTTTGAAGGAAGTTTTAATATTTGACCTACGCTCAATAAATTATTTGTTAAATTGTTCAATCGCTTTAATTCATCTACTGTGGTATTGTATG
Source organism: uncultured Bacilli bacterium (assembly GCA_947589275.1). Classification (GTDB taxonomy): domain Bacteria; phylum Bacillota_I; class Bacilli_A; order RF39; family UBA660; genus CAG-433. The sequence goes on from CANQAQ010000033.1 coordinate 7,724, forward strand.
CTTGGGCTATTTTATATAAGCTATCACCACTCTTTACCACATATACATTTTCTTCAATTATTTCTTTACTTGGGATTTTTAATACTTGACCTATTTTTAATGTATTACTTGTAAGGTTATTAGCACTTTTTAGTTCAGCTACTGTTACACCTAATTTTTTAGCAATACTCCATAGACTATCGCCACTTACAACAGTATAATAATTTCCTCCAGGCAAAGGTACATAACTTAAATTTAAATATTCTACTATAGCTCTAACTACTGCTTCTGCATAATTTTTCCAATTATTTTTTAATTGTGACACATCATCGCCTTTGCTATCCAAAAATCCATATTCTACAGTTATAGATTCAGTATCACCTGTATTTCGTTGCATAAAATAATAGTCTTTAGATGTATCGCTTGGAAGTCTTCTTTGATATGCTTTTCTTATGTTTTGACCTTCACTTTCGAGTTCTTTTAATATTAGGTTTGAAAGTGTATTGGTATTTCTTAGTGCATAAATTACCTCAGCACCATCACCACCTCCGGAAGCAAATTTTGTTATCTTTTTTCTATTTTTCCTTGAAATTACGGCAAATTCTTTAATCACACACTTTAGGTTGATAGATGACGGAAAATGTGTGATTAAATTAAATATTTTTTAAATTTACCTTTGTATTATCTAATACTTTAAATCGATAAATAATCTCAATATTCTTATCTTTATCAATAATGATTTTATCAACTAATGTTTTAATAAGTTCTCTATTTGGTTTATCTAAATCTAGTAAATCTTTAATTTGTTCCTGATACTCTTTTGCTTTCTTAACATCTATCTTTTTTTGCTCATCATGATTTTCAAGTTCAGTAATTTTTTCTTTAATAGAAGCTATTTCATTTTCTGTAGTTGTTGCTATTCTCATATAGGTATCAGCAGTTATAACATTATGAAATCTATCATCATATAATGAATCTAGTTTTTTATTTAATTCATCTAACTTATTTAAAAGATTAGTTTTTTCTTGTATTTCTTTCTTCTTATTATCTTTTTGCTCATATAAAACTTTATTAGTTATATTTTTTATATCTAAGCTTTCCAAATATTTAGTACAGGTATTTCTAATTATCTCAAGTAATTTCTTTTCTAATTTATCATAAGCATGAAAATGTGGTTCACATAAATGTCTTCTTGGATCTCTTGAATATTTATTGCAATTAACAGTCCAATATTTATGATTTTTTCGATATGCTATACTTAAAGCATTTCCACATTCTTTACAAAATAATAAATTTTCAAAAAGTCTTTTTTCTCTATTTTTAAAAGTAGTTCTAGTTCTTGATGGAGTATTTTGTATGCTATCAAAAATAGTTTTATTAACAAGTGGTTCATGTGTGTTTTCAACAATTATCCAATATTGCTTTTCTAGTGTTATCTTCTTTTGAGATTTATAATTTAATTTCATTTGGACATTTTGTACCATATCACCAGTATACATTCTATTTTTCAATATCTTATTAACCGATGATACTGTCCATATATTTACTTTATGTTTTGATGATGCTTTAATATTTTTATACATACTAGGACTAAGAATATTATTATCATTTAAATAACTAACAATATCACTTATTCCTTTTCCTGAATATGCCATATTAAACATCATTTTAACATAAGGAGCAACTTCTGGATCAGGTATTAAATGTCCTTTATCTTCCGGATCTCTCATATAACCATAACAAGGCTTACTTCCAATAAATTTTCCTTGTTCTTTTTTATTGCGTAATATAGAACGAATTTTCTTAGATGTATCTTTACTAGTCATATCATTAAATAACGCTTTAAATGGTGCAATATCATTATTAGCAGTTTCTAAAAATGTATCGACTTGATCAATTATAGAAATATATCTAACATTTTTACTTGGAAAATATTGCTCAACATAATAACCACATTGAATATAATCTCTTCCAAGTCTTGATAAATCCTTCGTGATAACACAGTTTATTTTTCC
>CANQAQ010000034.1 GCA_947589275.1 uncultured Bacilli bacterium
GTAAAATCCTTGTTTTAAAAGGATTTTTTATGTTATAATACAAAATAGTGGATAGTAGAGGAGAAGTAGTTATGGCAGAGTATAATGAAAAATCGATAAAGATATTAGAAGGACTTGAAGCAGTAAGAAAAAGACCTGGTATGTATATTGGTTCAACAGATAAAAGAGGTCTTCATCATTTAGTATGGGAAATTGTAGATAATTCAATTGATGAAATTATGAATGGATATGGTAAAAATATTAAAATTATCTTACATTCTGATGGATCTGTTAGTGTAGAAGATGATGGACGAGGTGTACCAGTTGGAAAACATGAATCTGGTAAAAGTACTGTTGAAGTTATATATACAGTCTTACATGCTGGTGGTAAATTTGAAGATGGTAATTATAAAGTATCAGGTGGACTTCATGGTGTAGGTGCTTCAGTAGTTAATGCTTTATCAAAATGGATGATTGTAACTTCAAGAAGAGATGGATCAGAATATACTATTAGTTTTAAAAATGGTGGTAAACTTGATACTAATTTAAAAAAAATAGGTACTACTAATAAAACAGGTACTACAGTTAGATTTATGCCAGATGATGAAATATTTTCTACTACTAATTTTTCATTTACTACGATATGTGAAAGAATGCAAGAATCAGCATTTTTATTAAAAGGGTTAACTGTTGAAGTTATAGATGAACAAGATAAAAAAGAAGTAAAATATCATTATGATAATGGTATAAAATCATTTACTGAATATATGAATGAAGGTAAAACAAAACTTCATGATGTACTTTATTTTAGTGGTGAAAAAGATAAAATTGAACTTGAAATTGCTATGCAATATACAGATACTTATAATGAGAGTATTATTTCATTTGTAAATAATGTAAAAACAAGTGATGGCGGTTCTCATGAAGTAGGATTTAAAAGTGCACTTACTAAATTATTTAATGAATATGCTAAAAATAATGGATACTTAAAATCAAAGGATAAAAATTTTGAAGGATCTGATGTTAGAGAAGGATTAACTGCTGTTATATCTCTTAGAATTCCAGAAGCATTATTACAATTTGAAGGACAAACTAAAGGAAAACTTGGAACACCCATTGCTAAAACAGTTGTAGAAAATATTGTTACTGAGAAACTTGGATTTTATCTTGAAGAAAATAAAGAAGTTGCAGTTTCAATTATTAATAAAGCTTTAAAAGGGAAACAAGTTAGAGAAGCTGCAAGAAAAGCAAGAGATGAAGCAAGAAAAGAAAAAGGTACTAAAAAGGAAAAAAATATAAGTGATAAACTTGCCCCAGCACAAAAAAAAGATCCAAGTAGAAATGAGTTATTTATAGTAGAAGGTGATTCTGCAGGAGGTTCTGCTAAAACAGGAAGAGATAGACGTTATCAAGCAATACTTCCTTTACGAGGTAAAGTATTAAATACAGAAAAAGCTAAGTTAGAAGAAGCATATAAAAATGCAGAAATTAATACATTAATTTATACAATAGGTGCAGGAGTAGGAACAGATTTTGATATAAAAGATTGTAATTATGATAAAGTAATAATAATGACAGATGCTGATGTTGATGGTTCACATATACAAGTACTTTTAATAACTTTCTTTTATAGATATATGAGACCTTTAATTGAACATGGAAAACTTTATATAGCAACACCACCTTTATATAAGATTGATTTTGGTAAAAATGAAATTGTATATGCATATAACGATAATGAGTTAAAAGAATATACTAAGGAAAGAAAAGTAGTAGATATACAAAGATATAAAGGTTTAGGAGAAATGGATGCAGAACAGTTATGGGATACTACAATGAATCCAAATTCAAGACTTTTAATTAGAGTTAAAATAACTGATGCTGCACTTGCTGAAAAAAGAGTTTCTGTTTTAATGGGTGATAATGTTGAACCAAGAAAAGAATGGATAGAAGAAAATGTAGAATTTTCTTTAGAAGATAATTATGAAATATAGTAAGTAGGTGAAGTAATAATGAAGAAAAAAGATGAAACTAGCGAAGTATTACAAAAAATTCATGATTATGCACTTGAAGAAATAATGGGTGATAGATTTGCATCTTATTGTAAGGAAATAATACAAGATAGAGCTTTACCTGATGTAAGAGATGGTCTAAAACCAGTTCAAAGAAGAATTTTATATGGGATGTATGAAAGTAAAAATACATATGATAAGAAATATAGGAAAAGTGCAAAAGCAGTTGGGGATATAATGGGTAAATATCATCCACATGGTGATTCATCTATATACGATGCGATGGTTAGAATGAGTCAATATTGGAAATTAATGACTCCATATATAGATATGCATGGTAATAATGGTTCTATGGATGGTGATTCAGCAGCTGCAATGCGTTATACAGAAGCACGTTTATCTAAAATAAGTAATGAATTATTAAAAGATATTGAAAAAGGTACTGTTAATATGGCACCAAATTATGATGATACTGAGATGGAACCAACAGTACTTCCTTGTAGATTTCCTAATTTATTAGTAAATGGTTCAACTGGTATAAGTGCTGGTTATGCAACAAATATTCCTCCACATAATTTAGGAGAAGTTATTGATGCAACAATATATAGAATTGATAATCCAGATTGTTCTTTTGAAGAAATATTTAATATTATTAAAGGTCCAGATTTTCCAACAGGTGCTATAATAGAAGGAAAAAAACAAATAGAAGAATCATATAGAACTGGTAAAGGTAAAATTAATATTAAATGTAAATATGAAATATTAAAAGAAAAAAATAATAATCAAATAATTATTACTGAAATTCCATATGAAGTTAATAAAGCAAATTTAGTAAAGAAAATAAATGATATTAGAATAGAAAAGAAAATAGATGGTATTATTGATGCAAGAGATGAAACAGCAAGAGGGGATTTAAGAGTAGTAATTGATTTAAAAAAAGATGCAAATGTAGAATTGATTTTAAATTATTTACTTAAAAATACTGATATGCAAATATCATATAGTTTTAATATGATTGCAATAGTAAATAGAAGACCAAAACTTGTAGGTATATTAGAAATACTTGATGCATATATCACTCATCAAATAGATGTAGTAACACGAAGAAGTAAATTTGATTTAGAACATGCTAAGGTAAGAATGCATATAGTTGATGGTTATTTAAAAGCAATGAGTATTTTAGATGAAGTAATATCATGTATTAGAAAAAGTAGTAATAGACTTGATGCAATTAATAATTTAGTTAATGAATATCTATTTACCGTAGAACAAGCAACTGCAATTGTAGATATGAAACTTTATAGATTGACTAATACTGATGTTTTAGCTTTAGAAGAAGAAAAGAAAAATCTAGAAAAAATAATTGAGTTTTTAAATTCAGTATTATCTGATAAGAAAGTATTATTTAGACAAATGAAAAAAGAATTACTTGAAATAAAGAAAGAATACTCAAAAGAAAGACAAACTGTAATAAAAGATGAAGTAACAGAAATAAAAATAGATAATACTTTAATGATTCCAAAAGAAGATGTAATAGTAGTAGTTACTAAAGAAGGGTATGTTAAAAGAGTATCAAAGAAAAGTTATTCATCATCTAATAATGAAATTACTAATATAAAAGAAAATGATTATTTATTAGGTTTATATGAGTTAAATACATTAGATACTATATTATTATTTACAGATTTAGGTAATTATTTATATGTACCAGTACATGAACTTCCTGATTTAAAATGGAAAGATCTTGGTAAACATATTAGTAATATAATATCTATGAAATCATCAGAAAATATTATTGGATGTATTCCTGTAGTTAATTTTGAAAGTAATGAAATAATAACAATATTTACAAAAGATGGTATGATAAAAAGAACTAATATATCAGAGTTTAAACTTCAAAGATATTCAAAAGCAGTAACAGCTATTAAATTAAAAGGTGATGATAAAGTAGTAGATGTATCTAATTTAATGAATAATGAAGTATTAATATCTACTCATAATGGATATGGACTTTGGTATAGCATAAATGAAGTACCAGTAACTGGACTAAAATCATGTGGTGTAAAAGCTATTAATTTAAAAGATGATTATGTAGTTTCAGGATGTATATTCGATTCAAATTATGAATATACAGTAGTATTTACAGATAAAATGACAGCAAAAAGAATAAAACTTGATGAAATGGAAAAATCATCAAGAGCACGTAGAGGAATATTATTAATTAGAGATGTAAAAACAAATCCACATAAAATATTAAAAACATTTGTAATTAATAAAAAGGAAAAATTTGGATTTATATCTGATTTAAAATTAAATAATATAATAAGTACTGAAATACCAATAAATGATAGATATTCAATTGGTTCATCTATATCTAAAAAGAAAATAAATTATGTTTTTATAGATAAAGAACTTGTATTAAAGGATGAAATTAATTCTTATAAAAAAATTGATGAATCTAAAACTACAAAAAAAGAAGTTTCATTAAAAGAAATTGATGATGCATTTATGACAATTGATGATTTCTTAGATGATTTTGATGTATAAAAAGTTTGTGAAATAACACAAACTTTTTTTTATTAATTAAAGGTTAATAAATATTATATAGATAATATAAATTATAGGAGGTGATTAATGGATTATTTAAGAAGATATTATAAATATATATTAGGTTTTACATTTGTAACTATAATTGTAATAGTATTAGTATATCTTAATATTAAAACTATAACTAGCAATATAAAAATTGATAATAAAGAAAAGAAAGAAGAAATAATAGAATTAAAAAAAGAAGATGTTAAAGAAGATGAAACTAATGATATTATTTATTATTATGTTGATATAAAAGGTTTAGTTAATAATCCAGGTGTATATAAGGTTGAAGAAGGTAAAAGAGTAATAGATGTGATAAATGAAGCAGGTGGATTAAAAGATAAAGCAGATACAAGTATATTAAATTTAAGTAAGAAAATAACTGATGAGATGTGTATTATAGTTTATTCTAAAGATGAAATAAAAGAATATAAAGATAAAAATTTAACTATAGATGAAATTAATTCAGAGATAAAAAAACAAAATACTATTGATGATAACTTTAATGATGCAAAAATAGATTATGAAAATACTAAAAATAAAGAAAATATTTCTTCAAAAGTATCTATAAATACTGCATCAAAAGAAGAATTAATGACAATTTCTGGAATTGGTGAAAGTAAAGCAAATGCAATAATTAAATATAGAGAAGAAAATGGAAATTTTGAATCTATAGAAGATATTATGAATGTATCTGGTATAGGAGATGCATTATATGAAAAAATTAAAGACAATATTACAATATAATTATTTTTATTATTTATTATTTATATTTTCTATTATTTATGTATTAGTAAATATATATTTAATAAATTCAAAATCTATATATACAGTAAACACAAAAAATATAAAAGGCTATGTAACTAATTATCAGATTTATAAAGATAAAATAACTATTTATTTAAATGCGAAAGAAAAAATATTAGTTAATTATTACTTTAAAAATGATAAAGATAAAATTAATATATCATATGGAGACTATATATATGTAGTTGGTAAAACTTCTATTCCAAAAGGAAATACAAATTTTAACTTATTTAATTATAAAAAATATCTTAAATCTAAAAATATAAATTATATTATGAATGCTGATAATATAGATATTAAATCTAAAAATAAAAATATTTTTTATTTAATTAAAAACTATATATCAAACAAAATTGAAAAATACAAAACAAAATCTTATTTAAAAGCTTTTATATTAGGAGATAAAACACAAATAGATAATAATACTTTTTTATTATATCAAAAAATAGGTGTAAATCATTTATTTTCAATATCAGGAATGCATGTATCATTTTTATGCTTAATTCTTTTTAAACTATTTAAAAAGATTAATAATAAAGCTAAATATATAATTATAATTCTATTTTTAATTTTTTATATGTTTTTAGTAAATTTTACTATATCAATTATAAGATCTGTTTTACAATTTATATTATTTTCTATAAATAAACTTTTTAATTTAAATATTAAAAATATAAATTTAGTACTACTTATAATCAGTTTATTATTAATATATAATCCTTTTTATATTTATGATACTAGTTTTTTATTTTCATTTTCTATAAGTTTTAGTTTAATATTTATAAATAAATATTTAAAAAATATAAATAATTATCTACTAAAATTATTAATAATATCAACTATATCTTTTTTAGTATCATTTCCAATACTTGTAAATAATTTTTATGAAATAAATATATTATGTATAATATATAATATTTTATATATTCCATTTGTAACATTTATATTATTTCCATTAAATGTATTAACTATAATATTTCCATTTCTTGATAATATAAATTATTTAATAATTAATATATTTGAATATATAACTTACTTTTTAGAAAAAATAAAAATACTTAGATTTCCAGTTTCTAAAATGTCTACAATTTTAGTAATAATATACTATATTTTTATTTTAATAATAATGTATAAAATAAAAAATAATATTAATTATAAAAAATATATAGTACCATTTATATTATTAATAGTTTTTATTATTAATAATAATCAAATAGTACTTACACCTAATATTACATATATTGATGTTTCTCAAGGTGACTGTAGTTTAATTAGAATTAATAATAAAAATATTTTAATTGATACAGGAGGTAATATCAAAAATAAAGATTATAATATTACTGATTCAATAATTTTGCCATATATAAAATCTATTGGTGTAAAAAAATTAGATTATTTAATTTTAACACATGGAGATTTTGATCATATGGGAGAAGCAATAAACTTAGTTAATAGTTTTAAAGTAAAAAAGGTAATTTTTAATTGTGATAAATATAATAAACTTGAAAAAAAATTAATAAAGGTATTAGATAAAAAGAAAATACCATATTATAGTTGTATTAAAGAACTAAATATTGATAATAATAAATTATTATTTTTAAATACTAAAAATTATGATAATGAAAATGATAATTCTAATGTTATTTATACTAAGATAAATAATCATATATTTCTTTTTATGGCAGATGCTGGGATAGAAAAAGAAAATGATATATTAAAAAAATATAATTTGAATGATATTTCAGTATTAAAAGTCGGTCATCATGGAAGTATAACAAGTAGTAGTAAAAAATTTATAAATAGTATAAATCCTAAATATTCAGTTATTAGTGTAGGTAAAAATAATATATATGGTCATCCAAATAAAGATGTTTTAGAAAATTTAAAAAGTAGTAAAATCTATAGAACGGATAAAAATGGGAGTATTATGTTTAAGATAAAAAATAATAGATTATATATTAAAACATGTATACCATAAAAATTAATAATTATATAATTTAATATAATTATCAAACATAGATAATAAGAATATATTACTAATAGGAAATTTAATAATTATTGAATATTATTTTAATAAAATTGATATATTAAATATATAAGAAAATTAAATAAAAAAATTATATGATGATATTGTATATATTTTTACAATAACTTCATATAATTAGTTAGTACGCCACGCATGTGTGCGTTTATATAGATTAAAGGAACTTAAATAGTTCCTTTTTTTATAACTTTCTATATAATCCAATAGCTTTTCCAATTATGCTTACTTTATCTAAAATTATAGGATTCATAGTATCATTTTCAGGTTGAAGTCTAAAATATCCATCTTCTTTATAAAAAGTTTTTAGTGTTACTTCATTATCTTCAGTCATTGCAACAACAATATCTCCGTTATTAGCAGTTTGTTGTCTTTGAACTATTACAATATCATCATCATGTATACCAGCATTTATCATAGATTCTCCATTAACTTTTAAAGTAAATACTTCTTTCTTAGCAGGTACAAGATAAGATGGAAGCATAAAAAATTCATTTGGCATTTCAATAGCCTCAATAGGATTTCCAGCAGTTACTTTACCAAGTAATGGTACATTTATTACATCTTCTTTTTCATATTCATTTTTTACAAGCAATTCAATAGCACGATTTTTAGAACCTGATTTTCTAATATATCCTTTAGTCTCAAGTGTATTTAAATGAGCATGTATAGTTGCTGTTGAAGAACGACCAAGTGCTGCACCAATTTCACGTACTGTTGGTGGGAATCCATTTTTAGCAATACTTTGCTTTAGGTAATCTAATACTTGATTTTGTTTACTTGTTAATTTTTCCATAAGTAATCACTCCTTTTACAAATTAATATTAACATAAAAAGTGTAAAATGTCAAACAATTGTTCGAAAATATATTGACGTGAACGTTTGTTCGCAATAAAATAAAGATACAAAGGAGTGATAATATGAAAAAAATATTAGGTTATGTACTAGTATATTCAATTGGTTTAGTATTTATATTTGCAATGATGTTTAGAATGGAGAGTTTAGATAATAAATCGGTAAATAATACAACATTTAATAGTAAAATTGTACATTTAAAATAAATATATTTATTTATTTTTTATTTTTTGGTATAATGTATCTATAAAATAGGGCTAGGTGATATGTGTGGATAATAAGTCATTAAATGTACTAAAAGGATTAACTATTGATATATTGCAAAATTCAAAAAGTGAAGATTTTTCTAGTTTAAGTGGAGCACCTATATTATATACATTATTTACAAAACATTTGAAGGTTAATCCATCAATTCCAGAATGGGTAAATAGAGATAGATTTATAATGAGTGATGGTAAATCGTCGGCATTACTTTATTCTATAATGTTTTTAAGCGGATATAAATTTAATATTGATGATTTAAAAAATTATAAGAAATATGATAGTAAGACACCAGCTTATCCAGATATTAAAACAATGGGAGTTGAAGTAACAACTGATTCAAATGGATTAGGTCTTGCAAGTTCTGTTGGGATAGCACTTTCAGAAGTAATTTATGAAAATAAATTTAATAAAAAGCCAAATAATTTATTTGATAAAAAAACACTACCACTTGTTAACTACTATACATATGTATATGTATCAGATACAGATTTAATGAATGGTATTTCATATGAAGCATCTTCATTAGCTGGTAATTTAAAACTTGGCAAATTAATAGTATTATATAATTGTAATTCTTTAAATAAAAATAATGATATTTTAACTTCATTTACAGAAAATGTATTATCTAGATTTTCAGCATTAAATTGGGATACACAATATGTAAAAAATGGTAATTCAATAAAAGATATTGATAAAGCAATTAAAAAAGCAAAAAGTAATAAATATAAACCAAGTATTATTAAAATTGATACAATGGTTGAAACTGATACTTCAAATTTAAAAGAAAAACTTAAAATAGAGGGATCAAGTTTTACA
>CANQAQ010000035.1 GCA_947589275.1 uncultured Bacilli bacterium
TCTAAATATGAGAAAATAATTAATGAACAAGGAAAGAAAAATCATGAATATAATAATCAATTAATGGTATTAAGTGGTTATGTTGATAATCCAAAGAAATTAAAAGAATATTTAAAGTTAATTATAGAAGACCAAAAAGGAAATCAAAATTATACTATTAAGCAATTAGGTTATTTTCCAGATGGTGGTATAAAAGGTTTGATATATGATAAACTTAGTGTTATGGAAGAAAATAATATTAAACCGTTTTTGTATATCAATCAAGACATAAAAGATATTTTTGAAAAACAATTTGATATAAGGACTTATAGTGATATAACTAAATTATTAGGAGTATTCTTGGATAATGCAATAGATGCATCAAAGAAAGCAGAATTAAAAGAGATAGAAATTGAAATGAAATTAGACGATAATTATTTAATAATATCAATAGGTAATACTTATGATAAAAATATAAATTTAGACAAAATAGGTAAAAAAGGATTTTCTACAAAAGGTCTTGGACATGGGTTTGGATTATCTATTGTTAAAGATATTTCAAAGAATAATTCTAAAATTGAAACGTTTAGTGAAGCTACAGAAGATATGTATAGACAAATTATAATGATAGACTTAAAATAAAAAAATAGATGTACGCATCTATTTTTATTCTAATGTTTCAGGCATTTCAGGTTCATCAAACATTAATAATATGCATCCACTAGTTGCAACTGTTCCAACTATTGTTCCAACAGCAGCTAATACAACAGCAAGAATTTTTTTCATTTATATCACTCCTTTCTTAAATCTATGGTTAATTATTAACCTACAAATATTTGTGATTATTATATGGTACACCAAATAATTTATATGTTATAGGTAATATTATTATTGTTTCGATTATAATTGCTGCTAAAAAGCAATTACTCAACGTATTATCTTTAATAATTATTGATAAAATTATATATAAAACAGTTACAATTACTGATAGAATCTTATATATTATTCTTTTTTTCTTCTTCTTTAGTGGTCTTTTTTTAGTATCAGCAGGTGCATATATTGTAATTAAAACTAATAATGGAATTGAAATTAGAATTTTAATTATTGTAGGAATTACGATTATTTTACATAAAATAGGGAATACAATAAAAAATATACTTGATGATATTAAACAATCAATACTTCTTTTTGCATGTACGCCAAATCCAAATAATCTTATCCCATTAAATATTATTATTAATGTTAAAAATTCTTTTTCTATACCAAGAAATAATGAGATTATGAAAATTATTATTATTTTTGTAATAGTTAAATATAACCCTTCAAGTCCATACTTTATAGTATCAAATTGTTTTTTATCTAAATCTGGATTATATTTATTAACTAAAGATAAACAATTATTTATTATAATATTCTTCATAGTAATACCTCTTGATAATATGATGATAACATTAAAAAAGTAATGATTAATATAATTACGAAAATTTTAGAAAAAGCTAATAATTTTTGCAAAAAAAAAGAAAAAATTGAAAAAAATATCGAAAAAAGTTAAAAAAAATAAAAAAAATAGTATTTTTATAATCTTATAGTAAATTAATGATATATTAAATAATACCTCACAAAAAAAATGTCGTTTTTTTGGGTATAATTTTTCTTGAGGTAAAACACTATTAAGCGTTATAGTATTATTGTAGGCATGAGAAGGAGGAATTAATGATGTCAAAAGGAATAATAAAGTGGTTTAATAACGAGAAAGGATATGGGTTTATAAATGGTTCAGTAGATGAAGATATATTTGTTCATTATACAGCAATAAAACAAGAAGGTTATAAAACACTATCAGAAGGACAAACTGTTGAATTTGAACTTATAAAGACTGAAAAAGGTTTACAAGCTACTAATGTAAAACCTGTAAACGAAGAAACTTTGACTGCTATTATGTAGTAGTTTTTTTAGTTTTATGGTATAATTCAATAAAGGAGATGGTAATTTGAAATATATTATAAGAAGTCAGAAAATGGAAAATACAGATGCTATAAAGGAGTATATTCAGACAAAGCTTAATAAACTTAACAAATATTTTGAAAATCCAGATGAAATACAAGCAAATGTATTGACTAAATTAAATGGAAGATTTCAGACAATAGAAGTAACAATACCAACAACACACTTTACATTGAGAAATGAAGAAAGTAATGAAGATTTGTATGCTGCTATAGATACTATAGTAGATAAATTAGAAAGACAAATAAGAAAAAATAAAGAAAAGATAAATTCAAGAATAAATAAAACATTTATTCAAGACTTTGATCAAGATTTAGAAGATGAATATGAAGAAGAAGAAAAAATAGTTAGAAGAAAAACAATTGATTTAAAACCAATTGATGAAGAAGAAGCAATTATACAAATGAATATGCTTGGACATTCATTTTTTGTATATAAAAGTAGTATAGATGGTAATATATGTGTTATCTATAAAAGAAAAGATGGCAATTATGGATTAATTGAAACAGAATAGAAAGTTTTTATAACTTTCTATTTTTTTATTGTAATTGTTTGATCAATATTATATAATTTTATATAAAGGATATGGTACTATGAAAAGAAAGTTTATATACTTGGTTTTTATATTTTGTTTTACTTTTTTTTGTTTTAAGTATAATGTAGGTGCAACTACTTGCGCTGAAATTGAAAAAGAAATAAATAATTATAATTTAATAAAAGAAGAGTTATCTAAACTTGATTGTACCATAAAAGATGATGAAAAAATTATAAATAGCTGTAATGAATTAAATATGAAAAAAAATGCTTTAATTACTAAATTATATCATTATACACCAGATGCAAAATCTTGCTCTAAAACTAACAAAAATCTAAGTGCAATAATTAAAGAAAATGAAAATAATTGTGGTAAAGTATTTAATGATACGTTAGATAACTTAGTATCTTATATAACAGGAATATTTTATATAGTTGGCCCATTTTTATTAATAATATTTGGAATATTAGATTTTTCTCGTGTTACAATATCAAATGATAAAGAAGCATTAAAAAAAGCAACTACAAAGTTTAGTAAAAGATTATTAGCAACAATATTATTATTTTTATCACCAATAATGGTTAGGTTAATATTAAGTCTTAATACGTCAAATTATAATTTAAATGGTGATGCGTATGCATGTAATTATACTAATTTAGTGTATAAAAAAAATTATACAATTACGTATGTACCTAAACAAACTAACGACACTTCAACATCTATATTAGATGCAGATTATTTTAATTGGAAACAATATGGTTCTGTTTGGTCATCTATATTATTAGGAGCAACAGGTAATACTACATTAGGAAGTATTGGTTGTACAACTACGGCAATAGCAATACAAATTGCAAATTCTGGTGTAGCAAATAATAATTTTGATCCAGGAGTACTTGCTAATGCAATCAAAAGTGGTGGTGGATATTCTTCAGGTGGAGGAATGTATTGGGATGCTGCATCAAATGCATGGCAATCAGTAGCACCAGGATTTAAACATACGTCAAGTGTAAAGATAACAGGATCTACGGCAAGTAAAGCTAGTCAGTTATCAAATTATATAAAACAAGGCTATTATCCTATTGTTGAAGTAAAATGTTCAAATAAAAGTGGATATAATTGTAATCAGCACTGGGTAGCAGCAGTTGGTGTTCAAGGTAGTAATATAATTTTTGCAGACCCTGGAAGTAAATCAAATGATGTAGTTAATAATTCAAAGTATAATTATACTAATTCAAGTATTCCTAAGAGAGTGGAATTATATAAAGTTGAATAAGGGTGAAAAATATGAAAAAAGGATTTTTAGTAGTAGTATTAATTTTACTAATATTTTGTAATATATATTTGATTTATAAAAATGAGGTTAAAGAAAATAAATATATTATATTTAATGATAATAATCTGTTTTATCTTAATGGTGATTACTTAAAAAAGCAAAATAAAAATAAAATTGGTTCTTTAAATTTCACTGATTCAAAATTATATTCAAATAGTATAAATTATGAATATGTAACTTTTAATATTGATGAAAGTACATATTTATATGATAGTGCTTTAGAAAAACTAAATGTAGATGATAGTTATATATTAACAAATATAGATAACATTAAAGTAAAAACTTTAGACTCTGATATTGAACTAACAGAATATGATAAAAAAAATATTATTAATGTTTTAGAATCTAATAATTTAATGGTTTCAATTGATAACATAGATGTATTAAAAATAGAAAGTAGTGTTAGTGATTCTAATAAAAATGAAACTCTTTATACTATAATGTTTAATAGTGAAGAAGGAAACTATGATAGTTTTTATATTTGTTTTGCAGTCATAGATAATAAAATTGTAGAGATAGATAAGAAGATAACAGATGTAAGTGAATCTTTAACTGTGTTTAATCCTATAATATATATGTTAATTGACATAAATAATGATAATTTAGATGAAGTAGTAATAGAAAATAGCAAATTTAGTTCACCAGAAGAAACTTATTATTGTGTTTATAAATATAATGAATCTACAAATAAATTTAATTTAATAAGTGATTGTAAATAGGAGGCATATGTATGTGTAATAATATTGTAATATTGTATTTATTTATGATTTTAAAATTATTAATTATAATAATACTTCCTATCATTATATTTATAAAAAGAAAAAATAAAATATCTAGGAAACTTTTAATAATAGATATAATATTATTATTAATAGTTTTTATTGGTAATATTTTTTCATCAAGTAGTTGTTTATATAATTCTAATCCAAATGGTATAAAGAAAATGCAAAAGAAAAAATTAATTGAATTAAGTAATAATATTCATTCAAATATTAATAATGATTATATAGAAGAAAATGTAAATCCTAAAGAGTATTATAAAACCTTTATTGGAACAAATTTTTATTATTATAATCAAAATGATTCATTAATAGCAAAAGAACCTATTTCTTGTGCTGAAGATTATTATATGAATAAATATGGAGCGCCTATAACAACAGTATCAATGACAATGTCTACATTACTTAATAGAAATGTAAGTCCAATAGAAATATTAAATCTTTATTTATCTAATACTACTGATTGTAGTAATGGTATAAATATAGAAGATATATTTAGATTAATAGTAGATAATTATGTTGGTATAGAAGTAAGAAATATTTCTGATAATGAAATATTTAATGAAATTAGAAATGGTGGAATAGTAATAGCAAAAGTAGAAGGAAGCAGTAATTCTAAGATCTCATGTGGTGAAAGTTATATTGTAATATATAATATGACTTTAGAAGGAAAATTAATTATTGCAGATCCAGATGATAGAGATTATCCTTACATATGTTCAAAATCATCAAATTCATATGGAAGTGTATTATCTAATAATAAGACTAATTCAGAGTGGTCACTAGAAGATTTAAACAACGATGTAACAAAATATTATTTAATAAAGAGGTTATAATATGAAAAATAAAATAAAATTATTATTTTTACTATTTTCTATAATTTTTTTAACTGGTTGTTCAGGCAATTATAACATAAAAATTAATGAAGATTTATCAGTAGATGAAGATTTATATTTAACAATCGAAAATGGTCCAAATGTGTATAATAATACACTAAAAATATTTGATGATAATAATATTAATACTGATAATTACAGTGTTGTATTAAGTGGTGATGAAATAGTAATTGAATATAAAGATAATTTTAGTTCAATTGATGATTATATACTTGATAGTAAAATCTATCATCAATTAGTAGATAATATTTCATATAATAAAGCAGATAATTATATAGATATTTATACTAATCAAATATTAAAACTAAAAGGTAATGATGAAATAGGAAATACAAGTGATTTAGATGTAATTCAAGTTAATATTACTACTCCTTTTAAAGTAGTATTTGATAATTCTGATATATCAAATGATAATACATATACATGGACAATTGATAAAAATACAATAAACAAAAAAATAATGATAAATTTTGAACCTAAATTATCAGGTTTTCAGTATTCAAGATTAATTATTTTATTAACATTTATTTTAGTAATAGGAATATTTATATATATATTATTTAAAAAATATAAGAATATTCAAAAAATTTAAGTACTTTAAAGGGTACTTTTATTGTTTATAAGAAATAAATTTGTTATAATTGTACCTAGGAGATGATTTTGATGGGCATATTTAGAAATTTATTTGATTTTGAATATAAAGAACTTAAAAAATTTATGTCAATCGCGGATAAAATAGAACAAAAAAGTGAAGAATATGAAAAATTAACTGATAAAGATTTAAAAAATAAAACAAAAGAATTTAAAAGTGAGTTAGAATCTGGAAAAACTTTGGATGATATAATAATAGATGCTTTTGCAACAGTTAGAGAGGTCGCAAAAAGAGTAATTAACGAAAAACCATATTATACGCAAATTCTTGGGGCTCTTGCTATACATTATGGTAATATAGCAGAAATGAAAACAGGTGAAGGAAAAACATTAACATCTGTTATGCCTGCATATTTAAATGCATTAACTGGAGAAGGAGTTCATATAGTTACAGTTAACGAGTATTTGGCTTCACGTGATGCAAATTGGATGGGAAAAATATTTGAATTTTTAGGACTTACTGTAGGAATTAATTCTAGAGATTTGTCACAAGAGGAAAAAAGAAAACAATATAACTCAGATATATTATATTCGACAAATAACGAAATTGGATTTGACTATTTAAGAGATAATATGGTTGTAAGAAAAGAAGATAGAGTTCAACGACCATTAAATTTTGCTATTGTAGATGAAGTCGATTCAGTTTTAATTGATGAAGCAAGGACACCACTTATAATATCAGGTGGTTCAATGCATTCTACTAATCAATATATGGATGCCCAGAGATTTGTTTCAAGATTAAAAGAAAATGAAGATTATACAATAGATGAAAAAACAAGAAGTATTAGCTTAACTGATGAAGGTAGTAAAAAATGTGAAGAATTTTATTCAATTGATAACATGTATGATATAAAATATTCAGCACTTGTTCATCATGTAAATCAAGCATTAAGAGCAAATTATACAATGAAAAATGAAGTTGATTATGTAGTTCAAGATGGTGAAGTTATAATAGTAGATCAATTTACTGGACGTTTAATGAGAGGAAGAGCTTTCTCTGAAGGATTACATCAGGCAATAGAAGCAAAAGAAGGAGTAAAAATTCAAGAAGAAACAAAAACACTAGCTACTATAACGTTTCAAAATTTATTTAGAATGTATAAAAAACTTTCAGGAATGACTGGTACAGCAAAAACAGAAGAAGAAGAATTTAGAAACATATATAATATGTATGTAATTCAAATACCAACAAATAAACCTATAATAAGAAAAGATATGGCAGATTTATTATTTGCAACAAAAAAGGATAAATATAGAGCAATAGTAGAAGAAATAAAAGAGCGACATGCAACAGGGCAACCTATCTTAGTAGGTACAATTGCTATTGAAACCAGCGAGATAATAAGTGATTTATTAAGGAAAGAAAGAATAAAACATGAAGTCTTAAATGCAAAAAACCATGCTAGAGAAGCAGAAATAATTGCAAAAGCAGGTGAAATGGGTTCAGTGACAATTGCAACTAATATGGCAGGTCGTGGTACTGATATAAAATTAGGTGAAGGAGTAAAAGAATTAGGAGGTCTTTGTGTAATTGGTACTGAAAGGCATGAGTCAAGACGTATAGATAACCAGTTAAGAGGTCGTTCAGGTCGTCAAGGAGATCCTGGATATACTCAATTCTATGTTAGCTTTGAAGATGATTTAATGGTTAGATTTGGTACTGATAGATTTAAAGGAATACTTGAAGCAGCAGGTTTAGGTACAACAATAAATCTTAGAAGTAAGACTATGACTAGAAATGTTGAATCTGCGCAAAAAAAGGTTGAAGGAAATAACTTTGATATAAGAAAAAGCTTACTTCAGTATGATGATGTAATAGGTAAACAAAGAGAAATAATATACCAAAGAAGAAATGAGATACTAGATAAAGAATCAATTCATGAATCAATTATTAATTTAATAAAAAATCATGTTTATGAATTAGTACATTCACATTTAATTGATCAACCAGAATTATTAGAATTTGATTGTTCTGAAATATGTGAGTATGTAAATGAAAATTTACTTAAAAATTCTAATATAAAAGTCTCTGAAATAATTAATAAATCAAAAGAAGACGTAATAACAATAATAGAAGATAAAATAATAAATGAATATGAATCTAAAATAAAGGAACTACCAATAGAAATAGTAAATGACTTCGAAAAAGTAATAGCATTAAGAGTAATTGATACACACTGGATGGAACATATAAATACTATGGATCATTTAAAAGAAGGTATTGGCCTTAGAAGTTATGCTCAAACAAATCCTTTAGTTGCATATACTAATGAAGGTTTTCAATTATTTGATGAAATGCTTGAAAAAATAAATAAAGAGACAACAATATATCTATTAAAAGCCGAAATAAGACAAAATTTAGAAAGAAAAGAAGTTGCAAAATCACTTTCTACAAATGATAATAAAGATAGGGTAAAACAACAAAGAAAAGTTGAAAAAATAGGTAGAAATTCGCCTTG
>CANQAQ010000036.1 GCA_947589275.1 uncultured Bacilli bacterium
TTATTAATTGCATCTCTAACTTCTTCAGTTAATCTTATTAAAAATCTTATATTATGAATAGATAATAATCTTCCAGATAATTGTTCATTTGAAACTAATAAATGTCTTATATAAGCTTTTGTAAAGTTTTTACAAGTGTAACAATCACAATCTTTTTCAATTGGTGTAAAATCCTCTTTATATTTTGAATTTCTTAAATTTATTTTGCCATATTTTGTAAAAGCATTACCATGTCTTGCTATTCTAGTTGGAAGTACGCAGTCAAACATATCTATACCTCTTTCAATACCTTCTAATATATCGATAGGTTCTCCTACTCCCATTAAATACCTTGGTTTATCTTCTGGAAGATAGCAAATTGAATAATCTATTGCTTTATACATATCTTCTTTTGATTCTCCATCATTTGCAACTCCACCAATACTATACCCATCAAACCCTATTTTAACAGTTTCTTTTGCAGAAAATTCTCTTAAATCTTTATATGGGCCACCTTGAACAATACCAAATAATGATTGTTTTATATTATTATGTACTTTTTTACCTCTTTTAGCCCATCTAATAGTTCTTTCTACACTATTTTTCATATAATCATAATTTATACTAGCTGGTGGACATTCATCAAAACTCATTGCTATATCACTATCTAATTTATTTTGAATTTCAATACTTTTTTCTGGTGTTAAAAATAAATTTGATCCATCAATATGACTTTTAAATTTAACACCTTCTTCACTAATATCTTTAGGTTTTGCAAGAGAAAAAACTTGAAATCCTCCAGAATCAGTAAGTATTGGTCCATCATAATTCATAAATTTGTGTAATCCTCCAGCTTTCTTTATTATATCTTCACCTGGTCTAAGTGATAAATGATATGTATTTGATAATATAATAGAGCTATTAACAGCTTTTAACTCTTCAGGAACCAAAGTTTTAACATTAGCTAGTGTTCCAACTGGCATAAAAATAGGTGTATTAAAAGACCCATGATTAGTATGAAGTATTCCATATCTAGCATTTGTTTTTTTATCTTTTTTTAATAATTCGTATTTAATTTTCATAATTACTACTCCCTAATTAATATTAATTATAGCATATTTTTAACTATTTATTGACAATTTCATGAAAATTATGATATATATAATAATATTATTTAATTAAGGGGGAAGATTTATATAATGCAATCATATATGATAGGTTATTTAAATAATGAAAAACTAAAATTAAAATTAAAAGAAAAATTGATATATAAAGTTAGAGATTTTAAAGATTTTTCATCTCTTACTGATGAAAGGAATGAAGAATTAAAAGAAGATGCTCAAAAATTATATGAAAGATTTATTAATGGAGAAAAAATTGGTAAAAATTATTATAAAATTATTTCATATTTAACAAGTTTTGATCATAGTGAAGAAAAGTATACACCTGAAGAATTATTATCTGTTATAATACAAACTATAGATCCAAATTTATATATGTTTAAGATTGATTATAGAATCTCTAATAAATATGAAGTTGAAAAAGCAATATGTTCAAAATTTGGCTTTTATGAACCAATTCTTATTGATTTTGAAAGATTATATGCTATTAGATTTAAAAATAAAAGAAAGTATAAAAATATTTCTAAAAAAACTGAATAGTTTTTTTATTTTATAAACATTGAGTCACCAAATGAAAAAAATCTATATTTTTTATTAACAGCTTCTTTATATGCATTCATAATATTTTCTTTACTTGAAAATGCACTAACAAGCATTATAAGAGTTGATTTAGGCAAATGAAAATTAGTTATTAATTTATCAATTGCTTTAAATTGATACCCAGGGTAAATAAATATATCAGTAAAACCAGAACATTCTCTAAATTCTCCATATAAACTCATTATTGTTTCTAATGTTCTAGTTGTAGTAGTACCAACTGCAATTATCTTTTTACCTTCCTTTTTTGCTTTATTTAGATTAAATGCAGTATTACTATCCATTTCATAATATTCACTATGCATTTTATGTTTAGTTACATCATCAACTGAAACTGGTCTAAATGTTCCAAGTCCAACATGAAGTGTTATTTCATAAATTTTAATGCCTTTTTCTTTTATTTTTTTTATTAAATCATTTGTAAAATGAAGCCCTGCAGTAGGAGCAGCAGCACTACCTTCTTTTTTTGCATATACAGTTTGATATCTATTTTTATCACTTAACTTTTCATGTATATATGGTGGAAGTGGCATTTCTCCTAAATTATCTAATATTTCTAATAAAATTCCATCATAAATAAATTTAAACTTTCTAATACCATTTTCTCCTTCAAAAATACATTCAAGTTTTAATTTATCACAAAAATTAATAATAGTTCCAACTTTTACTCTTCTTGCAGGTTTACATAAACATTCCCATATATTACTATCTATTTCTTTTAACATTAATACTTCAATAACAGCATTTGTTTCTTCTTTAATACCTATTAATCTTGCAGGTATTACTTTTGTATTATTAAGTACAAGTACATCATCTTTATCTAAATAATTTATAATATTATCGAATCTTTCATGAATAATATCACCATTTTTTTTATCTAAAATAAGTAATTTCGAATGATCTCTATCTTTTAGTGGCGTTTGGGCAATTAATTCTTTAGGTAAGTAATAATCAAAATCATCTGTTTTCATATTTATAATCCTTTCATACTATTTTTATAGTATCATCATTTATTGCTTTTTTATCAAATAAAATACTATATAGTGAATCTATACTAATTTTTTCTATCTTTTTATCTAAATATAGAAAGATTTCTATTAAATTTGATATTAAAGTAAGTTGTTCTATTAAACTTTTTGAACATTTTCTTATTTCTTTAATTAATTCAATAAATTTATTTTGAGCCATATTACTATAACTTTTTATTAATAATATCTTATTAATATTATTAACTATGTTTTTTGATATAATATTATTATTTAAATTTAGAAGACCTGTTACTTGATTAATATAATAATTATAAATTCTATCAATAGTTATAATACCAATATCTAAGTTATCTAATTCTTCTATACAATTATTTTCAAGCATATTTATTGTTATAGGATCATAACCACATTCAATTAATTCAATAATGTTAATTACTGTATTTAATTTATTTTTAAATGTATCTTTTTTATCAATAATATTTTTTATTATTTGTAGTGAAAGATATTCATAAATTTTTTTATAAAGCGATATATCTAAATCTTCATATATAGAAATAGATTTAACAAATAATTTTAAATATTCATCTGATAAATTTAATAACCTACTACCAACTACATCATAAATTTTAATAAATTCAATACAGTATAATAAATTAACAAAATCATCATTATGTAAAAATAATTTAAATTTCTCTATAAATTTTTCATAATTTACATATTTCCATTTGTTTATAGATACTTTTTTAAAAACTATGTCAAAATATTTAAACAAATTAATTATATAATCATCAATAATATCCTTATTTTTTATTTTCATATCTTCTATTGATTTATTAATTTCATTGAATAAAGATATTATTTTATTATTATTATTATTATTATTAAAATTTTCTACTTTAACCATGTATAATCAGTCCCTAGTAAAATTATATCATAAAAAGAGATTTATATAAAATCTCTTAATCAAACATACCCTTTTGATGATCAATTCCTAAATGATTATATGCTTTTTCGGTTACTATTCTACCTCTATTAGTTCTTTTTAAAAATCCATTTTGTAATAAATATGGTTCATATACATCTTCAATAGTTGTTACCTCTTCACCAATAGAAGAAGCAAGTGCATCTATACCTACTGGTCCACCATTAAATTTATATATTATTGATTTTAATAAATTATGATCAGTATCATCAAGTCCTTCAGAATCAACTTTTAATCTATCTAAAGACTCTTTTGTTATATCTTTATCGATATTACCATTACCATTTACCAAAGCAAAATCACGAACTCTTTTTAAAAGTCTATTTGCAATTCTAGGTGTACCTCTTGATCTTTTAGCAAGTTCATATGCAGCATCACTATCTATTTCTACTTCAAAAACCTCTGCAGTTCTTTTTATTATATTTGATAAATCATCAATGTTATAATAATCAAGCTTAGATATTATTCCAAATCTATCTCTAAGTGGGCTTGATAAATCACCAACTCTTGTTGTAGCACCTACTAGAGTAAATGGAGGTAAATCTATTTTTATACTTCTACTTGATCCATCATTACCAATTATTATATCAATTGTAAAATCTTCCATTGCAGAATATAATACCTCTTCTACTATTCTTGGCATTCTATGTATTTCATCTATAAAAAGTACATCACCAGGTTCTAATGATGATAAAACAGCAGCTAAATCACCAGTTTTTTCAATAGCAGGTCCACTAATAGTTTTAATATTGCTATTAAGTTCATTTGATATTATATATGCTAATGTTGTTTTACCAAGTCCAGGAGGACCATATAAAAGTGTATGATCTAATGGTTCATCTCTCATTTTAGCAGCTTTAATAAAAATATCTATATTTTCTTTAACATCTTTTTGACCAATATATTCTTTTAAATATTTAGGTCTTAATGATAATTCAAAATTATCATCTATATCATTTTCTACATCAAAAATTCTTTCCATAATACTCTCCTACTTTAATAATAATTTAAGTGCTTCTTTTATTTGATTTTCAATAGTTAAATTTTTATCAACTTTACAAATAACTTTTTTAATATCAGAATTTTTATATCCAAGTGAAAGTAAAGCATCCATTAATTCATCATTTATATCACTACTTATATTTTCAGACTTTGTAACAAGTTTACCCTTTAAATCTAATATTATCTGTCTTGCTACTTTATCCCCTATTTTAGGGAATTTTTTTAAATATAATATATTTTCTCTTTCAATTGCATCTATTATTCCATCTACAGAACCAGTTGCAAGCATTGGTAGAGCCATTTTTGGGCCTAAACCTTTAACATCTATTAATTTTAAAAATAAATTTTTATCTTCAATAGTTTTAAAACCAAATAATGTATTTTCATCTTCTCTAATATGCTGATATATATATACTTTATATATTTCATTAATATTAAAAGAATATGGACTACTAGTATAAACTTTATAACCAATATCATTATTTTCTATTATTATATAACTACTTTCTATTCCAGTTACTTTACCTATTATATATTCGAACATATGTTATCACCAATTTAATTATATCATAAAAAAAATAAAAAGTTTACATAAATGTAAACTATTCTCTAAATTCAAACTCAAAATCAAGAATACGTACTAAATCTCCTTCTTTAATACCCATTTCTTTTAATTTATCATCAACACCCATTTTACGAAGCTTATTTGCAAATCTTCTAGCACCCTCTTCAGTAAATTTGGTCATCTTAAGAAGTTTTTCAATTTTTTCACCACTAACTACATATATATCATTATCTTTATATATTTTAAATGAATCATCTTCTTTAAATTTATATAAAACATGACTTTCAAATTCATCGTCATCATATAAAGGTATTTCTTCAATTTTATCAAGTTCGTCTGCTATAGCACACAAAACTTCATCAACACCTTCTTTAGTAATAGCAGAAATCTCATATACTTTTTTATTTACTTTTTTCTTAAATTCAATTAAATTTTCTTTAGCACCTATAACATCCATTTTATTTGCAATTATAATTTGTGGTTTTTTCAGAAGTTTTGGATTAAAATTCTCTAACTCCTTATTTATTTTAATATAATCTTCATATGGAGATCTTCCTTCAAATGCACTCATATCAATTATATGAGCAATTACTCTTGTTCTTTCTATATGTTTTAAAAATTTATCTCCAAGACCTTCTCCTTTTGATGCTCCTTCTATTAAACCAGGTAAATCAGCTGCAACAAATACTCTATTATCTATAGTTTTAACAACTCCTAAATTAGGTGATAAAGTAGTAAAATGATAATCTGCTATTTTAGGTTTTGCTTTAGATATTTTAGATATTAATGTACTTTTACCAACACTAGGCATTCCAACAAAACCTACATCTGCTAAAAGTTTAAGTTCTACTTTTAATTTTCTTACTTCACCAGGTTCACCATTTTCTGAAAAATTAGGTGCAGGATTACTATGTGTTGCAAATGCTGTATTTCCTCTACCACCACGACCACCATGAGCTACTATTATTTGATCATTTTCTCTTGTTAAATCTCCAAGAATTAATCCAGTATCCATATCGGTTACTATAGTCCCTTGTGGTACTTTAATTATTACATCAGGTGCATTTTTACCATTTTTATTACTACCAAGTCCATTTGCGCCTTTTTCTCCTTTAATAAGCTTTTTATATCTTAAATCAAGTAATGTCTTAAGCCCTAAATCAACTTTAAATATAATGCTAGCACCTTTTCCTCCATTACCACCAAATGGTCCACCCATTGGAATAAATTTTTCACGTCTAAAACCAGTGCATCCATCACCACCATCACCAGCTTTAACATCTATAACTACTTCATCAACAAACATACTAAAACCTCCTTTCTTTATTAATTTTTAAAATATGCATCAACATAATATACTGGTCTATGTTCTTTAAAATATTGTTTTTCAAAATCAGTCATAATATTTTCTATTTTTCTTTCATCATTATGCAAATCTAAACTAATTTTATTAAAAATATACCAATAATTACTTAAACTTTCAAGTGCAGAAGAAAACAATATTTTATTATCAGTTTTTAGTATAATATGTTTATCTTTTTTGAAAATTCTGTCATACAATTTTAAATAACTTTCATGAGTAAATCTTTTCTTTTCATCTTGTTTTTTAGGCCAAGGTTCTGAAAAAGTTAAATATATAGTATTAATCTCTTTTCCAAAATAATTAATTATATTTCTAGCATCGGAACATATTATTTTTAAATTATTTAATCTTATATTTTCTAAATTAATAACAGTAGTTGCAGTTTGTGACTTATCAAGCTCTAATCCAATAAAATTTATATTTGGATATCTTTTAGCCATTTCTATAATAAAACTTCCTCTACCCATTCCAAGTTCTAGACATATGGGATTACTATTTTTAAATAATTCATTCCATTTTCCTTTATATCTTTCTGGATTTTTTACCACATATTCACTATTATCTATAATTTTTAAAGCATCTTTTACAGTATTATAACGCATAGTAAACACCTCTTAGTTATTTTATCATATTTTAATATACAAATAAAGAAAAAATATCATCATTAAGATGACATTTATTTTTCTTCGTATACACTAACTTGTTTCTTATCTTTACCTTTACGTTCAAATTTTACATAACCATCAATTTTTGCATATAAAGTATGATCAACACCCATACCTACATTTTTACCAGGATATATCTTAGTTCCTCTTTGACGATAAATAATTGAACCACCAGTAACAAATTCTCCATCAGCAGCCTTTGCTCCAAGTCTTCTACCAGCAGAATCACGTCCATTATGTGTTGAACCTTGTGCTTTAACGTGCGCAAATTTTTGTATATTTAAAAACAATTTTATCATAGAACTTACCTCCTTAATATTTTTATATTTTTAGGATAATCTTTCTCAAGAACTTCAAGCATAAAAATCATATTTTTAATTAATTTATTAACTATATCATTATTTTTTATTACTTCAAGTTCAATTTTATTATCTAAATCTTCATATTCTATTGCATCTTCATCTATTTCTAAAATGCCATTAATAGTTGTTATTACTATAGAACTAACAGATGCACATACTATATCTTTCCCAATATCATCATAATTAGCATGTCCTGTAATTATGATTTTATTTTGATCTTTTATATCTATTTTTATCATAATTAACCTTTATTATTTTATAGACTTAATAACAACTTTAGTATAAGGTTGTCTATGACCTTGAGTTTTATGATAATTTTTCTTTTGATTATATTTAAATACTACAATCTTTCTTTGTTTACCTTGTTTTACTATTTCACCAGTAACTTTTACATTAGATAAATAAGGATGTCCTAGTTTACCATCTAAATAAACAACTTTATCAAATGTTACTTTATCTCCAGCTTCTCCATCTAGTTTTTCAACAAAAATTTCTGTACCTTCTTTAACAATGTATTGTTTACCACCAGTTTCAATAATCGCTTTCATTTATTTACCTCCTTTTTTAATATTCTAAGACTCGCCATTAAGGTGTATATAACTTGTAACCTTTTCAGTGCGGTTGTAGAGCCAAGAGGCTTTACAAACATTAAAATTTTACCATATTTAAAAGACTATTGTCAATAGTCTTTAAATTTTTAATTCTTATTTTAACTTTTTATTAATAAAGAATAATGCACCTATAACTAATAATAAACCTAATATTATTAAACCATATTTTA
>CANQAQ010000037.1 GCA_947589275.1 uncultured Bacilli bacterium
AATGTTAATGATAAAGTTGGTAATTATGTTGATAAATTATATGATGACTTAAGAGAACTAGAAAAAATAGAAACATTTGATGATATTTATATTGATGACTGCGTTGAAGATCTTGTAAATATGATAAAAAATATTACACCATATGAAGAATATATTAGTGATGAAAATAGAATGCTTAATTTAAAATAAGAGTAATTTTACTCTTATTTTAATATTTGATATATTTCTTCAACATTTAATCCCTTGTTTTCTTTATAAAAAGGTTTTAAGTGCATATGATAATGTTTAACCTCTTGAACATCTCCATTATTTTGTATTATTGTTAATCCATCAATATTTAATTTATCCTTTAATAAATTATGCATTTTTTTTGCAACATTATTTATATGAGTTAGTACATTTATATCAATATCATCTAAATTTTCATAATGATCTTTAGGTATAATTAACATATGTCCTGGACTCATTGGATTAATATCTAAAAATACTTTAACTATATTATCTTCATATATAGTATAAGATGGTATATCTCCTTTTATTATTTTACAAAAAATACAATCCATAAAATCACCTTCCTATTTATAATTTTAACAAAATAAATAAAAAAAATATATAAATTTATGGTAAAATATATATGTTTGGAGTGATATCATGTTAAAAATAGAAAATTTGAATGTAAAAATAAATGATAAGCAAATATTAAAAAATTTTAATATTGAAATAAAAAATGGTGAAATTCATGCCATTATGGGTCCAAATGGGACAGGTAAAAGCACATTATCTAAAGTTATATTATCAGATAAAAGATATACTGTAGAATCTGGTAAAATATATTTTAATAAAGAAGATATTACTAATAAAAAAACAAATGAAATTGCAAAAAAAGGAATTTTTTTAGCAAATCAGCTTCCATGTGAAATAGATGGTGTTACTACAGCAGATTTTCTTAGAACAGCACTTAATAATGATGATAATCCGATTTCTTTATATGAATTTATAAATAAAATAAATAAAGCACAAGAAGATTTAAAAATGAAAAGTGATATGATTCATAGAAGTATAAATAAAGGATTTTCAGGTGGTGAAAAGAAGAAAAATGAAATACTTCAAATGAAAATTTTGGAACCAAAATTAATAATTCTTGATGAAATAGATTCCGGTCTTGATGTAGATAGTCTCAAAATAGTTTGCGAAAATATAAATGATTATTTAGTAGAACATAAAGATGCCTCAGTATTGATTATTACTCATTATAGAAGGTTATTAGATTATATTAAACCTAATTTTGTTCATGTGATGGTAGATGGGTCTATTAAATGTAGTGGTGATTATAGTTTAGCATTAGAAATTGAAAAGGAAGGATATGGTAAATACACTTTAAATAATGATAATAATTCTAGTGCAGTTATCGTAGATGAATATGAATAATATGAATAATATAGTAATAGAAGATTCATTAATAAAAGATGGAAAAAATCATGTTATTATAAATAAAAGTGGGGACTATACATTAAACTTGAATCATACTAATAATAATGTTGTTTTTGATATAAAAGATAATTTATCAGTAAATATAATAGAAATAAATATACAAAATGTAAAAACTAATATTACTTATAATATAAATAATAACTCAAATGTTAATATTAATATGTTTGATGATAGTAATAGTATAGATAGGAATATAACAATAAATTTAAATGGCACTGATAGTTTATTAAATGTAAATATAGGTATAATATCACATAATGAAAATAATTATAAATTAAATATTTTTCATAATACTAATAATACAATTAGTAATATAAGAATACATGGTATTACATTAGATGATGGAAATATATATATTTTAAATAATGGATATATACCTAAAGGATCATATGGTTCTATATTAAAACAAGATAATAAGATTATCGAAATGGGTAATAATATTTCAAAAATAGAACCTAACTTATATATTGACGAATATGATGTAGAAGCAAGTCATGGTGCATATATTGGAAAGTTTGATAAGGATACTATATTTTATATGAATTCCAGGGGATTAGATGATGATAGTGTATATAATCTTCTTATAAAAGGTTTTCTACTTGAAGGTTTTACAATTAATGATAATATTAAAAATGACATATTAAAAATAATTTCTAAGTATTGGAGGTGATAGTATGAATTATAAAGATGATTTCCCAATGCTAAAAAATGATATAGTATATTTTGATAATGGCGCAACAACATTAAAGCCTAAATGTGTAATTGATAAAATGGATGATTATTATTTTAATTATTCATCAAATGCACATAGAGGGGATTATAGTTTAAGTTTAAAAGCAAGTAAAGAATATGAAGATGTTAGAACTAAAGTTAGAAACTTTATAAATGCTAAAAGAGATGAAGAAATAGTATTTACTAGTGGTTCAACTGATTCACTTAATACTATAGTTTATGGGTATTTTAAATATAACTTAAACGAAGGTGATGAAGTTTTAATTACTAAATCAGAACATGCATCAAATATATTACCTTGGTTTGAATTATCAAAAGAAATTGGAATAAATGTAAATTATATACCACTAACAGAAAATCATACAGTTACTTTAGAAAATGTAATAAATAGTATAACTGATAATACAAAGGTAATATCTTTGGCGCATATTACTAATGTTATAGGAGATGTAAGACCTATAAAAGAAATTACTCAATATGCACATAATAAAGGTATATTAGTAGTTATTGATGGTTCACAAAGTGTAGGTCATACAAAAGTTGATGTAACTGATTTAGATATTGATTTTCTAGCATTTTCTGCTCATAAAATGCTTGGACCAACAGGAGTTGGGGTATTATATGGTAAATATGATTTACTTAATGATATTAAACCAGTAAGATATGGTGGTGGTATGAATGTATCATTTGTTAATATTGATGAAATTGAATATAAACAATTACCATATAGATTAGAAGCTGGTACACAAAATATAGCAGGTATAATTGGTTTTGGTCAGGCAATAGATTATATCAATAGAGTGGGAATTGATAATATAGAAGAATTATGTTCTTCATTAAAAGAGTATATAGTATTAAATTTAAAGAAAATACCTCATATAAAATTATATAATGAAAATGTAGAGGGTTCTATAGTAACATTTAATGTAGATAATGTTTTTGCACAAGATACTGCAATATATCTTGATAAATATAATATATGTGTTAGAAGTGGAAGTCATTGTGCTAAAAAGTTAGACGACGAACTTGGAATTAAAAATACATGTAGAATAAGTATATATTTTTATAATACAAAAGAAGATGCTGATAAACTAATAACTGCATTAAAAAATAATAAGATATTAGAAGAAAGTTTAGGTGTTTAATATGGATAGTAATTTAAAAAGGGCATTAATATTAGAAAATTATGAGAAACCATTTCATAAAGGACTTATTGATGATGATTCATATTTAAAAGAAAATAAAAATAATTCATCTTGTATAGATAATTTTGATATACAATTAAAAATAGAAGATGGTATTATTAAAGATATTAGATTTGATGGAGAAGCTTGTGCAATTGCTACTTCTTCAATTTCTATATCTATTACTAAACTTTTGGATAAAACAGTAAAACAAGCACTTGATATTATAGAAAATTATGAAAAAATGATTAATGAGGAAGAGTATGATGAAAAATTACTTGAAGAATTAATAGTATATAATGATATATACAAACAACCGTCTAGAAAAAAGTGTGCAACACTTGGAATTCTTGGTATAAAAGATTTAATAAACAAAAGTATATCGGGTGATAAATAATATGAATGAAATTAAATTAGATAAAGGTCTTAGTTTAGAAAAAGTAAAAGAAATATCTAATATAAAAGAAGAACCTAAATGGATGTGTGATTTTAGGGTAAAATCATATAACGAGTTTGTTAAAAAAGAGTATCCAAAATTTGGACCAAGAATTAATATTGATTTTGATAATATAACTTATTATAGAAAAGTAGATAGTAAGATACATAATAAATGGGATACAGTGGATAAAAATATAAAAAAAACATTTGATGATATAGGACTTATAGAACAAGAAAAAACTTATTTAGATGGTCTTGGTGTACAATATGATAGTGAGTCTATATATCATAATATGATTAAAGAACTTGAAGAAAAAAATATAATATTTTTAGATACTGATACAGCATTAAAAAAATATCCAGATTTATTTAAAAAATACTTTGGGACTCTTGTAAAATATGATGAAAATAAATTTACTAGTTTAAATGGTGCTGTTTGGAGTGGGGGAACATTTATATATATTCCGCCTCATACAAAATTAGATAGACCTCTACAAAGTTATTTTAGAATAAATACAAAGGATATGGGTCAATTTGAAAGAACATTAATAATAGTTGATGAGGATTCAGAACTTCATTATATAGAAGGTTGTACAGCTCCAACATATACAACAGATTCACTTCATGCTGCAGTTGTTGAGATATTTGTTGGTAAAAATGCAAAATGTAGATATACTACTATACAAAATTGGTCTTCTAATGTATATAATCTTGTTACTAAAAGGGCTATTGTAGACGAAGGTGGACTAATGGAATGGATAGATGGTAATATAGGTTCAAAAGTTAATATGAAATATCCATCTTGTATACTAAAAGGAGATTATTCAAAAGGAAATTGTATTTCAGTTGCAATAGCTGGTAATAATCAAGAACAAGATACTGGTGCAAAAATGATTCATTTAGGAAAAAATACAGAAAGTTCAATTATTGCTAAATCAATTGCAAGAAATGGTGGTAATGCAACATATAGAGGTATAGTAAGTATTGAAAAAGATGCAATAAACTCAGTAGCTAATATAAAATGTGATACTATAATTCTTGATGAAAATTCAAAGAGTGATACAGTACCAACTAATATTTGTAAAAATGAATCTTCAACAATACAGCATGAAGCAACTGTTTCAAAATTAAATGAAGAAAATTTGTTTTATTTAATGAGCAGAGGTATTGATGAAGAAAAAGCAATAGAATTATCTATAATTGGTTTTATTGAAGACTTTACGGGGGAGCTACCATTAGAGTATGCTGTTGAATTAAATAACTTATTAAAAAATAATTTTAAAAAATTATGTAAAAAGAATTAAAAAAAGAAAATATGATACAATATTTTCTTTTTTTATTTATATATATATTTATTTTTGTTGTAAAAATTAGTTAAAAATGTAATTTTGTAACTTTGATTAATAATTTTATATATTATATTATGTCCTTGAAAGGAGAAAAATTATGTTAAATCAAATAGTAATAGTTGGAAGACTTGTAAAGGATCCAGAACTTAGAAAAACAGATACTGGTAAAAATGTAACTAATATTACACTTGCAGTACCAAGAAATTATAAAAATCAAAATGGAGAGTATGAAACAGATTTTATTGATTGTACTCTTTGGACAGGAATAGCTGAAAATACGGCAAATTATTGTAAGAAAGGCGATCTACTTGGAGTAAAAGGAAGAGTTCAAACTAGAATTTATGAAAAGGAAGAAGAGAAAAAATATATAACTGAAGTAATTGCTGAAAAAGTAACATTTTTAACAAGTAAAAAGGAAGAATAATTGTAATAAATGAATAAAAAGTTACTAGTTAGTTAACATTAAACATAGATTAATCTAATTTTAATATAATTTAACCATAGGTTAATGAAAGGTTGGGTGAATTTATGTTTATAGGGCAAAGAATAAAAACTTTGAGAAAACAAAAAAATTTAACTCAACAGAATTTAGCTGATATGGTTAATGTTACTAAAGTATCTATATGTTGTTATGAAAAAGGTACTAGAACGCCAAATTTAGAAACATTTGTCGATTTGGTTAATGTTTTAGATACTACTCCAGATTATTTACTTGGCCGTGATATTAGAGTAGTTTCAGAAAGTGATGAATCATATAGTGTGGTATTACCAAAAGAAGATATAGAAATTATAAATGAAATAAGAAAAAATGATAACTTAATATCCTATTTGAGAGAAGATCCTAAACGTGGCGTAGAATATATAAATAAAAAGTCATTATAATGACTTTTTTTATGTTATACTTATAGTAGGTGATATTATGAATATTGTTGATATAATTACTAAAAAGAAAAATAAACAAGTACTTTCATATGAAGAAATAAAATTCTTAGTAGATGGCTTTTTAAATGGTGATGTAAAAGATTATCAAATGAGTTCTTTATTAATGGCAATTGTATTAAATGGTATGAATGACGATGAAACAATTAATTTAACTAAGGTAATGTTAGATAGTGGTGAAAAAATAGATTTATCAAGTATTAATGGGATAAAAGTTGATAAACATTCAACAGGTGGTATTGGTGATAAGACAACACTTGTTGTAGCACCTTTAGTAGCATCATGTAATGTAGCAGTTGCAAAGATGAGTGGTAGAGGTTTAGGATTTACTGGTGGTACAATAGATAAACTTGAATCTATAGAGGGATTTAATACAAATATTAGTAATGAAGAATTTATTAAACAAGTTAATAAGATTTCATTAGCACTTGTATCTCAAACAGGTAACTTAGTTCCAGCAGATAAAAAAATATATGCATTACGTGATGTAACAGGAACAACAGAATCAATACCTCTTATTGCATCAAGTATTATGAGTAAAAAATTAGCATCAGGTGCAGATAAGATAGTATTAGATATAAAAGTAGGCAAAGGTGCATTTATGAAAAATATAGAAGATGCACGTAGTTTATCTAATATAATGATTAATATTGGTAAAAAATTTAATAAAGAGGTAATTGCATTAATTACAAATATGAATTATCCATTAGGATACACGATAGGTAATGGTTTAGAAGTTAAAGAAGCTATTGATACTTTAAACGGAAAAGGCGAAGAAAGATTTACTAAATTGTGTATTGTTTTAGCATCTTATATGGTTTCACTTGGTTTAAATATTAATGTAGATGATGCATTTAATATGGTAAAAGAAAAACTTAATAATAAAGATGGGTATAATAAGTTTAAAGAACTTGTTAAAGCACAAGGTGGTAATATAGATAAAATAGCTATTGAAAAAAATAAAGTTGAAATTAAAAGCCCTAAGTCTGGGTATATTGTAGATATTGATGCTATTAAACTTGCTGAATTTGTAAATAACTTGGGTGCTGGTAGAAAAACAAAAGAAGATACTATAAACCATGGTGTTGGAATAATTTTAAATAAGAAAGTTAATGATGAAGTGAAAAAAGATGAAACACTAGGATATGTTATCTGTAAAGATATTGTAGATACAAGTACTTTGAGTGATGCATTTACAATAAGTGATAACAA
>CANQAQ010000038.1 GCA_947589275.1 uncultured Bacilli bacterium
AGAAAAACTTGCATTTACCTTTATTTTGCATATATTTATTAAAACTTGCATTTTACCTTTTAACTAACTTTTTAAAATATATTTGATAAAAATAAAAAAGTTCATTTAGAACTTTTTTAGCAAACAAATGAACTAAGTATAATTGCTAATAGTATATATAGTACTATTATTGTAACAAATCCACAACCTCTTCCTTGAGTTTGTGTGTTACAGTTTGTTTGTGAACATGTATTTGTACAGCTCATGATTTTACCTCCTAACTTAAATTAATGAATTTAGATATATGCACCTATTATTATTATTAATAGTATGAATAGTACTAGTACGATACCAGCACCTGTTCCATATGATTGTCTCATTTTCATTCCTCCTTTTTTTCTATTCACATTATTTTATGGTAAAACTAATAATAGTGTGAATATTTTTCGAAAATATTGTTTTTATTTTTTAATTTTGTTATTATATATATGTACATTTAAGGAGGGTAAAAATGAGGAAAAAAATAATAATTGTATGTACATTATTAATTAGCATTATGCTAGTATCTGGATGTGGTAGTTCTAAATTAAAGAATGGTGAAGAGTTAGTATTAAAAGTAAATAATAAAAATATAACTGCTGATTCATTATATAAAGAATTAAAAGAAAAAAATGGTACGGCTATTATGGTTGATATGATTGATAAACAAATATTAGATGTTATTTATAAAGATGACAAAGATATAGAACAACAAGCTAATAACCAAATTGAAACATTAAAATTGCAATATTCTGATAGCTGGGATGAAACATTAAAAAATGCAGGTTATGAGGATGAAAATGATTTAAAAGAGGATTTTATATTAAGTCTTCAAAGAAATAAAGCTATTGAAGATTATGTTAAAGATAATATAAAAGAAAGTGAAATAAATAAGTATTATAATGAAGAAACTGTTGGTGATATAAGTGCTAAACACATTCTAATTTCTGTAAAATCAGATGATAATGAAGAAGGACTAACTGATGAAGAAGCTAAAGCTAAAGCAGAAGAATTAATTACTAAGTTAAATGAAGGTGCAGATTTTGATACTTTAGCTAAAGAAAACTCAACTGATACTGGTTCTAAAGAAAATGGTGGTGATTTAGGATATTTTAATAAAGGTGATATGGTTGAAGAATTTGAAGAAGCTGCATATAAATTAAAAGTAAATGAATATACTAAAGAACCTGTTAAAACTACATATGGATACCATATAATACTTAAAACAGGTGAAAAGGAAAAACCTGAATTAAAAGCTGTAAAAGATAATATCATTGAAACTTTGATGGAAGAAAAATTAGAAAATGATCCAACATTAGAAATTACAGCATTAGTTGAACTTAGAAAATCTTATGGATTAAAATTTAAAGATTCAAAATTAAAAAGTTCATACAATAAATATATAAATCAACTTATAGAGTCTGCTAAGAATTCACAAAATTAAAAATACTTCAATTTGAAGTATTTTTTAAATATCATTATAATAAAAACCTTTTTGGAATAATTTTTGTTTAATTATCATCTCAAGTTTATTACCAGAATATTTTTTAGAATATTTATTATATAACTTATTATATTCTATTTGTAATAAATCCTTATCATATAAATTTTTTGTATTAATAATAGATATAATATCATCTGAATCATACCCTTGTAATATAAAATAATTTATTAACTTCTGCTTTAATACATTACCACTATAGTTTTTAGATTGATTTATTTTTTTTGTTATTAAACTATCAAGATTTTCTAAAATAATACTTTTATCAATATTTAATAATTCATTATCAATATCTTCTTTATTAAATCCTAAATTTATTAAATCTTTTTTTATCCTATTTGGTCCTAATTTATTAATATTAATTTTATCATATATATATGACTTAATATATGAAATATCATTAATTAATTTATTTTCTCTTAGTTTTTTTATAATCTTTTCAATTAAATTTATATTAATATTTTTCCTCTTTAAGTACTCAAAAATTTCTTTTTCAGATCTTAGTCTTATATCAATATACTTAACTGCAATATCATAAATTAAATATTCATTATTATCATTAATAATATTATCGTACATTTTATCATCTATATTCTTATTTGAAATAAGATTATATTTTAGAATTATATCTTCATGTAATAACATATAAGTATTATCTTCAAAAAATACTTTATACTTATTATTTTTCATCTTTTTAAATTTAATGATTTTCATATAAACCTCCTTAAGCAAATAAATTATACAAATATATGTTCGTTAATAAAGAATATAAAAAAAACTTAATTTATTTTTTTTACATGTATTAAGTTTTCTGCAATTTCTTCTAAAGCTCTCCCAATATTTTTCTTTGACTTATATTCTTTTTCTTTCATTTGATAATGCTTAGTTTCATACATTTGATGAGATCTTTTAGCAACCACGTATACCAACTCATATTTAGATGGAATTATATTGTAAATTTTATCTATAGATGGTTCCATGTTAATATCACACTCCCTAACAATATAATATATTAATATTTAATATAAATCAATGAATTGTCAAAAAATTGACAAAAATTGACAAAAGTACTTATATAACAAGCTTATTAACATTTTTCTTATTCATGATTTCTTTTAATTGTGTTTCGTATTTTTTATCTATAGATCTAATACTCATTACATCATTAGAATCTACCATATCATATTTATTTAAATTTCTAAAAAAGTCTATACATTCATTTTCTTCATCAAAATATTCTAAAAATCTACTATAAAATAAATCTCCTCTTCCATTTATAAAATATGTAAGTAAATCCTCTATTTCAATAATAGATTCAATATCATATATCATTTTATCAAGTGGAGTTGGTAATGTTACAACCTTAGAATCAATATTTCCATAGGTCAATTCAAATATTCTATTTTTTAATTTTTCATTAATTATATTTGCATATTCCACATTATCAATTTTAAAACATACACCATTAGTATAACCTGTATTTACATTGTAACTAGTACACATTAAAGAAAGAATACCTAAACAATAATTGGCTTCGGCTTCTGCTTCAGTTATATTGGTATTATAATAAAAATTTATAGAATTATTAACATAATCATAATGATATGAATTTTGTTTATCATTTATTTTTCTAAATGATACTGTCTCTAGTAATTTACATATATCTTCCATATTTATACTAACATTATAATTACTAAAAAAGTTTTCAAAATCCTTTATAATAATAGGTATTCTATCTCTATCAAATTGAGACAAATTTTGATTTTTATTTAAACTACTAATTAATGTTACATTTATTGAATTCATATATATTCTCCTAATACATAATAATTATACCACAAATGAAAAAAATTCCATACGGAATTTTTAAAATTTATTGCAACAATTATCATCGATATTTGTACAAATATTTTCTTCTGAACAAGAATATTCAGGCATATATGTGTGTTTGTAAATATGATTATTAACTATTTTTGTATGAATTGGGCAGATATGTACTACTTCATGAACTATATCTTTTTGAATACACTTTTCAATAGGAGCTTCATAAACTGGATCTGCACAACATTTTTCTTCACTTACAGTTTGGCAACACATATTATTATTCATATAATTGTTAAACATAATTAAATCCCCCTTATCTACTACTAGAATATGAGAAATCTAATATTTGGAATATGCGTTTAACTAAAATGGCATCTTAAATGAACCATTACTAAACATTTTCATCATCTTTTTACTTTGTTCAAATTGGGTAAGAAGTTTATTAACTTCCTGAACTGTTGTTCCAGAACCATTTGCAATTCTAATTTTTCTACTTGCTTTAATTATTTCAGGTTTTCTTCTTTCTTCTATAGTCATTGACAATATTATTGCCTCTATTCTAGATATATCTTTAGGATCTATTTGTACATTTGTTAGTCCAATTTTTTTAGCACCTGGGATTAATTTTATTAAATTTTCTATTGATCCCATTCTTTTTATTTGCTTAAATTGTAATAAAAAGTCCTCTAAATCAAAATTACCTTTTTTTAACTTTTTATATGATTTTTCTGCTTCATCTTGATCAATAACAGATTCTACTTTTTCTACTAGTGATAAAATATCCCCCATACCAAGTATTCTATCTACCATTCTTTTTGGATCAAACTCTTCAATACCATCTAATTTTTCACTTACACCAATGAATTTAATTGGTACATTTGTTAAATATCTTGCGGATAAAGCAACCCCACCTCGTGTATCTCCATCCATTTTTGTAAGTATAGTTCCTGTTAATGGAAGTTTATTATTAAAACCATTTATAACATTTATAGCATCTTGACCTATCATACCATCTAATACTAATAATATTTCATTAGGATGAAATTGATCATTTATACTATTAAGTTCTAACATAAGATCATCATCAACATGTAACCTACCAGCTGTATCTATCAAAATATAATCTAAATTATTACTTTTAGCATATTCTAATCCATTTTTAATTATAATATTTGGATCATTTTTTCCTTCTTCATATACAGGTATATTAAGACTTTTCCCTATAGTTTTAAGTTGTTCTATAGCAGCTGGTCTATATATATCACATGCAATGAATAATGGTTTTTTATTATATTTTTTTCTAATTAAATTTCCTAATTTACCTATTGTAGTTGTCTTACCTGATCCTTGAAGACCAACTAACATTAATATAGTAGGATTTGATTTAGTCTCAAGTTCTACTTTGTCTTCCCCTAATAAATTTAATAACTCATCTTTTAATATTTTTAAAAAAACCTCACTAGGTTTTAAACTTTTTTTAACTTCTTCCCCAAGTGCTTTTTCTTTAACCTTATTTGTAAAATCTTTTACTACTTGATAATTTACATCAGCTTCTAATAATGCAAGTCTAACTTCTCTTAAAACTTCACTTATATTACTTTCCGTTATAGTACCATAACCCTTTATTTTATTTATTGCATTTTCTATTCTATCTGATAAACTTTCAAACATTATATTCACCATCCATTAATTTTCTAATAATTCAATTAATTTATTTTTAATATCTTCATTATCTATTTTTTCTATATACTTTTTTAATTCATTACTTTTTTTTACAAATCCTAGAATATTCTCAAACTCTAATAATTTGTCACATGAAACTTTTAATTGCTTATGAACTGCATTTCGGCTTACATCTAAATTTTCTGATATTTCACTTAAACTAAGATTATTAAAGTAATAGTCTTCAAAATAACTTTGCTGTGATGTTGATAATAAATTACCATAGTAATCATAAAGTATAATTAGTTTATTTCTTTCATCCATTTTAATCACCTATACCATCTCTTTAAATAATCCATAAATATATTTTTCAAGATCAAAAACTCTAAGATCCTCAACCTTTTCTCCAAGACCAATAAATTTTACTGGTATATTTACCTCTTCTTTTATAGCAAGTACAATACCACCTTTTGCTGTACCATCTAATTTGGTTAATATAATACCTGTAATATTTGTAATTTCTTTAAAACTTTTAGCTTGACTTATACCATTTTGACCTGTTGTAGCATCTATTACAAGAAGCGTTTCCTGTGGGGAATTTTCAACTAATGAAGAAATTACTCTATTTATCTTTTCTAATTCTTTCATTAAATTTATCTTGTTTTGAAGGCGACCTGCAGTATCTATTAAAACAACATCATAATTTTCTTTTTTAGCTTCTTCAATACCTGTATATATTACACTAGATGGATCTGCGCCTTCATTTTTATAAATAGTTTTTATACCTAGTTTATCACCCCAAATTTTAAGTTGTTCTACAGCACCTGCTCTAAATGTATCACCTGCAATTAACATAACTTTTTTCCCCATACTTTTTTCTTTACTTGCAATTTTTGCAATTGATGTAGTTTTACCAACACCATTTACACCTACAAACAAAACAATAGTTGGGCCATTATCATTATAATTTATTTTATTTACTAATATATCATCGTTAACATATATAATAAATAACTCATCAACAATTAATTCTTTTAATAATTCAGGATCCTTTATTTTTTCTTTATTTGCTCGAGTAACTAATCTATCCATAAATCTCATTACAGTATTTACTCCTATATCAGCCATAATTAATATTTCTTCTAATTCTTCAAAATACTCAGAATTAACTACTTTATATTTTTTATTTAATAAATTTAATTTTGATGTAAATTCTTCCCTAGTCTTCTTAAATCCTTCATCATAAGATTTTTTTTCATTATTATCTTCAAATATATCTTTATCTTTTTTTATTATATTCTTAAGTTTATCAAAAATCCCCATATTATCACCAAATTAATTATAACATTTATATAGACAAAAAAAAAGAAAAAGATTTCTCTTTTTCTATGATGCCATTACATATCCATATAATATTAATGCAAACATTATTACTACAAATACTAAAATTAAGGCATCAATCCAAACACTAAACATAGCACTTTCATTTGATAATTTAAAACTTTGTTCTGCATTTGAAAGATTACTTGTCTTTTTAACTGGAGCTTTTTTTACTGCAGTTTTACTTTGTGTTGGTTTTTTTGATGCAGTACTAGTAGTTTTCTTTGTTGTTGTCTTTTTTGCTGCAGTACTAGTAGTTTTCTTTGCTGCTGTAGTTTTTTTAGCAGCAGGTTTTTTAGTTGTAGTTTTTTTAGTTTCTGCCATATCACTCTCTCCCTTATACTATTTTCAAATATTATTATATATAATTTTTTATAAATAATCTATACTTTTATAAAAAAAAGACATAATTTTTTTAATTATGTCTAATTTTTGACAATTATTTTCTCATTAATGACTTAAATTCTAAAACTGCATTTACTTTTTCTTCGTCTTTATAAAAACCTGATTCGTACATAGATTCTAGCTCTTTATCATCGAATTCTTTAATTAAATAACTATTTTTAATAGTATTATCTCTTTTATCTATCTCATCAAAAAGATCAATATACATTAACCCTTTTTCTCTTCTACATTTTTCATATTTTTCGAATATATTCATTTTTTCAAGAACTATAATTCTATTTGAAAGTGCATCAAATTCAGCTTGTTTTCTTTTTA
Organism: uncultured Bacilli bacterium; assembly: GCA_947589275.1. Classification (GTDB taxonomy): domain Bacteria; phylum Bacillota_I; class Bacilli_A; order RF39; family UBA660; genus CAG-433. The sequence goes on from CANQAQ010000038.1 coordinate 7,106, forward strand.
AATCATCATTTATATTACGTAACATAGATAACTCTTTTTCATCCATAAGAGTATAATCAAT
>CANQAQ010000039.1 GCA_947589275.1 uncultured Bacilli bacterium
AATTGGTCTATTCATTATTATTTTATCATTTTTTATCAGATTTAATTTTTAGTAATTTGAGTTAGTTAGAAAAATAGAAATTTGTAGGAGGTATGCAAATTATGAGTAATGAAGAAACAGTAGGAAAAATAATTAAAGTTAAAAAATTATGGTGGTTGAAAATCAATAAAAAACCAATTAGAACTACATCTTTAGATGGTGCTATATTCCCATCATCATTACAAGTCAAATATAGTGTCAATGATAATGAATATGTTGGAAAGAAAATAGTTGCTTGGGATGATAGTTTTACACAGGTGGGACAAGATGTTGTCGTTTCATACAATGAAGATAAACCACAAAAAATATTAAGTTTAAGAAGAAAATAAATTACAATTTGTAAGTTATTGATAAGATTAGTTTGAAATATAACTAATCTTTATATTATTCAACTATTTAGATTTTTTTCTAAATAGTTATTGACATCAGAAAAATGGAATAGTATAATCTATTTAGATATATGTCGAAATACTATAAGCGAGGCGATAAGTTTTGGGAATGTCAGAAACATTAAAAGCAATTAGTGACCCTGTAAGGAGAAAGATATTAGAACTATTAAAAGATGGAAGAAAAACAGCAGGAGAAATATCAAGTAGTTTTAATTTAACAGGAGCGACTGTATCATATCATTTGTCAAACTTAAAAAAAGCAAATTTAATAACAGAAACAAAACAGAAGAACTTTATATTTTATGAATTAAACAGTTCTGTATTTGAAGATGTATTAGTTTGGATTTATAAGTTGGGAGGGAAAAAGAATGGAAAAGAAAAATAAAAAAACTTTGATTTTAACTATAATTATATGTTTATTACCGATGTTATTAGGTATTATTTTATATCATAAATTACCAGAAAAAATGCCAATCCATTTTACGATAGGAGATGTCCCTGATAATTATGCACCTAAAAACTTTGCATTATTTGGAATACCAGTAATTATGGCTATTGTTCAAGCTATATGTATGCTTGGCACAATGAATAAATTAAAAAATAAAGAAAAGCCAAAATTTTTTAAAATAATGCAATGGTTTATTCCTATTATTACAGTATTAATATATATTATTATGGTAGAAGTTTCTTTAGGAAGTGATGTATATGTTGGAAAAAGTATATTTTTAATTCTAGGAATATTATTTATGATAATGGGAAATTATCTTCCAAAAATGAATTATGATAGTGCAAAAGGTATCATTCATCCATACCCTAGCAATGAAAAAGCATTTAGGAAAATGATTAGAATTATAGGATATTCTTTTATTGGTATAGGATTACTTTTTCTTATTATGATTATATTGGTATAAAGCAATAACTTATTTATGGTAGTAATTATTAATATGTTAAAACTCTTTGACAAAGTTCAAAAGGTCTTTGGTAGATTTGTTAAGTAATAATAATTTATAATTATAGGTGAAAGGAGAAAAAAATGTTAGGTGAAAAAATATTAAAATTAAGAAAAAAACAAGGTCTTTCACAGGAACAACTAGGTGAGCAAGTAAATGTTACAAGACAAACTATTTCTAATTGGGAGTTAAATGAAACAACTCCGAATCCAGAACAACTAAAATTATTATCTAAAGTTCTTGATGTTAGTATTGATGAGTTATTAGATAACGAACGCAAAGAGGTTTTAATGAATAAGGTAAGTAATACCGAAAGATTAGCAGGTATAATTATTAAATTGCTAAAAGTATTTGGAGTAATATTTATCATTTACATTATATTTATTGTAATTGCTATGATTGTTTTTAGTAGTTTTAGAACAAAAGATAAGGTAGATGTGGATAATGTTTTAAGTAGTGCAACAATGATATGTACTTTAAATAACGAACAATATCAAATAGAACTTGGTATTGATAATTATTTCAACTGTGATAATTGTTCTAGTCAAATGAAAAAAGAATTAAAAGATATAGTTGATTTAAATAATCTTAAAGATTCAGTTAATAATATTGAAGAATATTTTACAAATAACAATGGTTCTTGTGATTAAAATAGTTACAATTTGAAGGAGGTAAAATTTTATGCAAAAACAGAAAATATTTAGAATATTATCATTTGTATTTTGTATATTAACTTTTATTGGTGCGGGTTATGTACTAATAAATAATGGAGAAGTAAATGCAGGATATGCTGTAATACCTAGTTTGTTTAGTGTTATTTTTTCACAATTAAGTATTAATGAAAAAAATAAAAAGTAAAACAAATTACAATTTGTACGACAAATTTTTTATAAAAATGTAAATTTGCTATTCAATAAATATCAAAAGTATGTTATATTATTATTAGCAACGGAAGATTATATAAATTCTTTCGTTATTGGAAAAGAGTTGTAGATAACTACGACACTCGCTCCATTTGAAAACAACTTACGGACTAATTAAAGTTTGTAAGTTTTTATTTAAAATAACTATGTTCTCTTTCTAGGAAGGAGGACATTTTTTATGCTTGAATTTAAAACATTTGAAGATTTAAAACCTAATCCATTATTACTTGAACTACTAAATAATTTTAACTACAGAACTGAAAATGGTAAAGTTAAAATCCTAGAAAAAACAAATTTAAAGTTTATTGAGCCTGTTAAATACATAATCACATATCCTATAAAACTCACTATTTTAGAATATAAAATTAATGAGATTAATAATAAGCCATTTTTTATAGAACAATATAATGATAAATTCAATTTAAATGAAATAAAAGAAATTTTAAAAAAATTTAAATTTTAGACTTTACTTTTAGCTTTTAAAGTGAGTTATATATAGGAGATGATTAAATGATAATAAGAACTGCAATATATGTTAGAGTATCAACTGATGACCAAAGAGATAATGGATACTCTATCGATTCACAATTACGTATGATTAAAGAATATTGTGAAAAAAATAATTATTCTATAGTCGATGTTTATAATGATGCAGGTCATTCAGGTAAAGATTTAATGAGACCTGAAATGCAAAGATTACTTAAAGATATTAAATTACATAAGATTGATAAGTTAGTGGCTATTAAAGTAGATAGATTAACTCGTAATAATTATGATGGCTTTTGGCTTTTAAATTACTGTGAAGAACACGAAGTTAAAATAGAATTAATACTTGAACCTTACGATGTTTCAACTGCAAACGGAGAAATGATATTTGGAATGAATCTGGTATTTGGTCAAAGGGAAAGAAAAGAAATTGGCGCTCGTACAAAAAGAGCTATGGAAGAAATGGCACTTGAACATATACACCCTAATAAAGCTCCTTTTGGATATACTAGGAATAAAGAAACAGGACATTTAGAAATAGAGACTATTGAAGCACAAATAGTTAAAGAAATATTTGAATTTTGTAAAAAAGGATATTCAACTAGAAAAATTGCAAGTATTATGAAGGATAATAATGCTTATTTAAATAAAGGTAAATGGAAATCTGATAGAGTTTATAAAATACTTACTAATTCTATTTATATAGGAATATTTGAGTATGGTAAATATAATCGAAAATCCCAAGATATATTAAAGGTTGATAATTATTGTGAGCCAATTATAGATAATGATACTTGGAAAGTTACTAGAACAAATTTAGAAAAGAATAAACACCCTAATTATGGAGAATATATACACTTATTTACTGGACTTGTTAAATGCCCTTTATGTGGTCAAATACTTTCTGCTTCCAACTCATTTAAAAATGAAAAAGGTAAAAGAAAAGTATACTATCATTTGAGATGTAAAAACATTAATTGTAAAGGATATGGGTATCATTATAATTCAGATAAAATAGAATGTAAATTAAAAAGAGTTTTAGATGAACTTACTAGATATATGTATGACATGGATAATGAGATAATAATATCTAATTCATCTAAAACTAAAGAGATAAAGGATATAGAAAAAGCAATAGAAAAATTAAAGGTTCAAGAACAAAGATTGGTAGACTTATATATAAATTCAAATTTAAATGTAGAATCAATTAATCGTAAAAATGAAATGATTAAAAATGAGATTAAAAGATTAACTAATAAAAAGCAAACTTTAGATCCAGAAGATGAATTTAAAGATTACACATTAGAATTATTAAAAAAATTAGATTGTAAAGTAGAAAATGATAAGGTTATATTTAATAATAAAATATACTTTTCATATCTTTGGGATAGTTTAAATAGAAAAGCCAAAAAAGAGATATTAAACAAGTTAATATCAAATATAGAAATTACAAGAGATGCCAAATACAATATAGAAATTAAAAATATAAAATTTACGGATGAATTTATATCTAAAAATCCTAAAGAATATTTTGAATATCTAAAAGATATACTTAAAAATAATAATATGGGATTTATTTATAAAGAACCAATAGATAAAAATAAGTTAGAAGAACTATCTAAAAAATATATAATAATATCTCAAAATAAATATGAAAATAAAAAATATTCTTCTAAAGAACTTTGCAGTTATAAAGAACTGATAGAAGAACATTTTTATCTTGATGGGATAATATGCTGTCCATACCAAGATAATAATTATGTAGTTGATATGCTACTTTTAATACCAAAAACTGATACAAAATTTTTAAATAAACGTTATGTTTTGTGTCCTAGCAAGCACTGAATTTGTACACATCAAATTCTTTTATGAGATTTCTCATACCCTATACTTATTTATTATAAAATTTAAAATTAATTTACTTTAAATAAAAGGCTAAGCAAAATTATATTTTTATTTGATTAATATTAATTTATAATACAAAATAGTAGAAAATGGATCCAATTAATAAAATAACACCTACAATTCTAAAACTATTTACAACCTTTTTTATTTCTTCTTCAGTAGTAACTTTTTTGGGGTTATATAAATGTTTTTTAGGTAGAACTAATAAAAGAAGTCCACATATTGCCATTACACAAACAATTAAAATTTTCACTTTATCACCTCCAATTTAATCAATCCATTGAGGTATAAAATCCTTTGGATTTTTCTTATTATAAACAATAGTAATATTTTCAACAGGTAATGGCTTAGCCAAAAAGTTTGTTGCTTCTTGAGGCGAATAAGCATCTTCAACACTCAATTCTTCTTGATATGTTGTATTTCTTTCTTCAATGACATTACCCTCTTTTGTTACGAAAGAAAATATTGGATAATGTTTACCATTTTCTTCTACATATTTTATAATTCTACCATTAACTTTTCCTTGTGTTTTTCTTCCTAACATTCTAATTATGAATCCAATAATTAAGAAACCAATTAATATCCAAATAATCATCTCAATCACCTCTAACTATTTTTGTTATTTATTTCTTCTATCAATCCTTCGTATGCATTTCTAAATTTCATTTTTCTATTTGTATTAGTTTCATCAGTGAATGATATAGTTATAAATTTATCATCAATATTTTCTATTTTTAGATTGTTTAAAACTATATATCCACATAATTTTTTCTTAGTTATATAAATTTCTTTGAAACAATATTTGTTTAAAATATAATCTACTTTGGCATCTGCTTTAGCATAAACTGGTTCAAAATAATCTTGTGTTTTTAACGATTTTAAAACTCCATCTAAAGCTTTAGAATAATTATCTGCAATTAATCTTGCTTGTCTTATATATTCTTCATTATCTTGAATTTTAGATGCAACATTTATATTATGTGGTAATGTAGCTACTTGAAGCAAAGTTCCAGAAGGAGCATTAAGTACAACTCCTGCACTGTTATGATCATACATTAATTTAATAGCATACCATTTGTTATCTCTTTTTATAAATCCTATTGATTTTGAAATATTATTTTCGTTATTCTTTTTTACTGGTATTACAACTCCAACTATTATTAAAAACAAAACTCCAAGTGCAATAGAAAAATACATAAAAATTTTTGAGTCAATGACAAATAATGCTACAAATCCTAAAATCATAAAAGCAAAGAAACCACCAATACCAGCAAACATAAACGGTAAGAATGCTGCATGTGGTGCTGTTTCCCATATTCCCTCATTTTTTGTTTTTAAAAACACTTTATCATTGTATTGTTTTTCCTCAACTTTTTCTTTAACCATCTTGTTTCACCTCTCTATTATTAATTTTAGCATAATTTTAATTATTTTTCTATTATTTTATATATTCTCATAAAATTGTAGTATAATGAATGTAAAGTTAATTTACGTGTATAGTTAAGGTATAAGATTAGTAACTAATTTAAAATAGATTTCTGATATAACATTAACTAACAGAAATGTTAATTCTTTTGTGCATATAAGAAGTCAGGTAATTTTGAAATTACTTGACTTATAAACATTTTTTAATAATGATACCACACTATGTTATTGATTAGCCAATTTCAATTTATTTAACAATATAAGGATTTGATGGGATTCCATCTCCTTTTGAAAAAGTTACACTAGATTTTAAATTTATTACTAAATAAAATTGATTTGTAGAATTTTGTATTTCTACTTCTGATTCTATTTCATCATTAGTACGAGTTATTCTATAAACGTCTATACCATCTGCTACTAATGATGTTGTATTAGAATAAAGTGTAAGGAATTTTCGCTCAAACTAGAAATTTTTAATATAATATTATATAATAATTATAGAAAGAGGCATAGTTCGTAACTTGTAGTTTAATCGCTCCAATATGATAGGAAACTCGAACTTTTGAGATTTCGAGAGTAATAAATGCTAACAGAAATGTTAGTTTTTTTGTT
>CANQAQ010000040.1 GCA_947589275.1 uncultured Bacilli bacterium
ACTCGGACTTTCGAGTAAAGATAGAAAACGTACTTGATAAAAGTACGTTTTTATGTTATGATGTATGTGTCAAGGAAACTTGAATAAAATAAAAAAGGATACATTTGATTGTGCGAATCAGATGTTATCCCTAATGGATTGCATCTGAAATCAACGATTGTTGAAATCAGATGTTTTTATTATTTAAATAGTAAGGTAATTACTATAAAGAATAATAGTAGAATTATAATAAATAGAGATTTTTCTCTTTTTGTCATAATTAACCACCACCTTTCTTTTATCCTTTGATAAATAGAAAGGGAAAGCATCTGATATATTTCAAATGTATCCAATAACATTATATCAAACAAATGTTCACTATACAATGTTTTTATATTAAATTTTGATAATTTATAAAATACACTTGCATATTTACAGCCAATATGTGTGTGTAAGTTATTTTAATTTTTTCTTTTTGAAAAAATTTTTCTTATCAGTTTTTTGAATTATCTCTTTAGTACATCAGACTTATTGATACTCGGACTATTATAGTTCGAGTTTTAAAATGAAAAGATTTATGATATAATATTATAGAAAGGTGATGTTTATGTTAAAAAGAATATATAGAATGTCATTAATTACATCAATAGTATTATTTATATTTGGATTACTATTAATACTTAATGCAGAAGGATTTATAAAATCAGTATCAACTATAATTGGAATAATATTATTATTAATTGGTATGTTTCCTGTAGTAGATTATTTTAGATATAAAAAAGATGGTTTTTTTCCATTAATTAGTTTAATATCAGGAATATTTTCAATTGTTTGTGGTTTAATGTTATTAATTAATAATAGTTTATTATTATTTTTAATACCAATTGTTATTGGTGTATGGATGATTATAAATGGTGTAAATAAAATTCAAATAGCATTTAATGTTCGAGATAAAAATGAAAAATCATGGATAATAACATTTATATTTTCAATATTAATTATTATTTTAGGTGCGTATTTTATTATTAATCCAATAAGTGGAGCAAAAATAGTTACAAATACTTTAGGAATAATAATTTGTATATATTCTTTAATAGATATTATAGATTGTATAATAATAAAAGTTAAAATTAAAAATTTTGAAGATACAATAGATAATATTAGTAATTCAAATATTGTTGATGAACAATAATAATTAGCACTCCCTATTGACAAGTGCTAAAATAGTGTTATAATTTAAGTATGCAAGTAATATGCATACTTTTTATGTGCATAATATTAAAGGAGATGATATTATGAATGGACAAAATCCATATGAAGAAAATTTACAAAATCCACTTGAAAAATATGGCCGAGATATTGTTAAATCAGTTAAAGATGGCAAAATAGATCCTGTAATAGGAAGAGATGAAGAAATTAGAAGTATTACTAGAATATTATCTAGGAAAACAAAAAATAATCCAGTTTTAATTGGTGAACCCGGTGTTGGTAAAACTGCAATTGTAGAAGGACTTGCTCAAAGAATAGTTAAAGGGGATGTACCAAGCAGTTTAAAAAATAAAAGAATATGGGAATTAGATATGGGTTCACTTATTGCAGGAGCTAAATATAGGGGTGAATTTGAAGAAAGATTAAAGGCTGTACTTAAAGAAATAAAAGAATCAAATGGAGAAATAATATTATTTATTGATGAAATACATATGATAGTAGGAGCTGGTGCCTTAGAAGGTGCTATGGATGCAGGGAATATGCTTAAACCAATGCTTGCAAGAGGCGAAATTCTTTGTATAGGTGCTACTACACTTAATGAATATAGAAAATATATAGAAAAAGATGGTGCTTTAGAAAGAAGATTCCAAAAGGTAATAGTTAAAGAACCAACTGTAATTGATACTATAACAATACTTAGAGGTTTAAAAGAAAGATTTGAGGTTCATCATGGTGTGTCAATAAAAGATAGAGCTTTAGTATCAGCAGCAACTCTATCAAATAGATATATAACTGATAGATTTTTACCTGATAAAGCTATTGATTTAATTGATGAAGCATGTGCTACTATAAAAGTTCAAATGGATTCAGTACCTACAGAACTTGATACTTTAACAAGAAAAATAATGAGATTGGAAATAGAAAAAGAGGCATTAAAAAAAGAAAAGGATGAATTAAGTAAAAAAAGATTAGAAGAGATAAATGAAGAATTATCTAAACTAAAAGAAAGTGAAAAGAAACTTAGAAGTGATTGGGAAGAAGAAAAATCTATTACAGATAAAATAAAAAGTAAGAAAGAAGAAATATCAGATGCCAATTTTAAATTAGAACAAGCAGAAAATATATATGATCTAGAAACTGCTGCAAAGCTTAGACATGGTATACTTCCAAAATTAGAAAAAGAATTAGAAGAACTTAATGAAAAATCTAAAAATGAAATATTATCTGATACAGTAGATGAAGAAGATATTGCAAAGATAATTTCAAATTGGACTAAAATACCTATTAGTAAATTAGTAGGTGGAGAAAGAGAAAAAATAATACATCTAGAAGAAAATATGAAAAAAAGGGTAAAAGGTCAAGATGATGCATTAAAATTAGTAAGTGAAGCAATAATAAGGTCTAGAGCAGGTATTAAAGATCCAAATAGACCTATTGGTTCATTTATCTTTTTAGGACCAACAGGTGTAGGTAAAACAGAGGTTGCAAAAACATTAGCATATGAATTGTTTGATGATGAAAAACATATTGTAAGAATTGATATGAGTGAATATATGGAAAGTCATTCAGTATCAAGATTAGTAGGAGCGCCTCCAGGATATGTAGGTTATGATGAAGGTGGACAATTAACTGAAGCAGTTAGAAGGAATCCATATAGTATAGTTTTATTTGATGAAATAGAAAAAGCTCATAAAGATGTATTTAATATACTTTTGCAAATATTAGATGATGGTAGAATAACTGATTCTCAAGGAAGAACTGTAGATTTTAAAAATACAATTATAATTATGACATCAAACTTAGGTAGTGAATATATACTTGAAGATATAGATAATAAGAATGAATTAGTTATGAAAGAACTTAGAAGTACATTTAAGCCTGAATTTATAAATCGTATAGATGAAATAATTATATTTAAATCATTAGATAAAAATGTAGTTTATGAAATATTAGACAAGATAATAAATGATATAGAAAAAAGATTGGATGATAAAAAGATAAAAATCAAATTAACTAATAAAGCAAAAGATTTTATTATTGAAAATTCATATGATGAAAAATATGGTGCAAGACCAATTAAAAGATTTGTATCTAGAAACTTAGAGACACTTCTTGCAAATGAAATTATAAATGATAATATTAGATTTAATTCAACTGTGACTATAGATGAAAAAGATAATAGTTTAATAATACATAATTAATAAAGATATTATTAAATATTTAGCACTCACTCTTGACAAGTGCTAAAATAAGTGATACGATTATTATACTGATAAAAATCAGTAGAAAGAAGGAATAGAATTGAAACAATTTAAGGCTGAATCAAAAAGATTACTTGATCTTATGATTAATTCAATTTATACAAATAAAGAAATTTTTCTAAGAGAATTAATATCAAATGCAAGTGATGCTATAGATAAACTTTATTATAATTCATTAACTGATAAAAAGATTAAAGTAAATAAAAAAGATTTGTGCATTAAATTAGATATTGATAAAGATAATAGAATACTTACTATTACTGATAATGGTATTGGAATGAGTAAAGATGAACTTGAAAATAATCTTGGTATGATTGCAAAATCTGGTTCTTTACAATTTAAAGAAGAAAATGAAAAGAAAAAAGACGTAAATATAATAGGTCAATTTGGTGTTGGATTTTATTCTTCATTTATGGTATCAAATAGTGTAGAAGTTATATCAAAAAAATATGGAGAAGAAAAAGCATATAAATGGGTATCTAAAGGTGCAGAAGGTTATAATATAACTGAGTGTGAAAAAGATGAATATGGTACAACAATAATACTTAAAATAAAAGATGATTCAGAAGAATATAACTATAGTGAATTTTTAGATAGTTATAGCATTGAATCTCTTGTTAAAAAATATTCTGATTATATTAGATATCCAATAAAAATGAATATTACTAGAAGAGAATTAAAAAAGGGTTCTGATAGTGAATATGAAGATGTAACAAAAGAAGAAATATTAAATAGTATGATACCTTTATGGAAGAAAGATAAAAAGAAAATTAAAGATGAAGAATATAATTCTTTCTATCAAAGTAAATTTTATGATTATGAAGCACCACTTAAAGTAATACATACATCTGTTGAAGGATTATGCTCATATAAATCACTTTTATTTATTCCATCTCATGCTCCATATGATTATTATTCTAAAGAATATGAAAAAGGTTTATCATTATATTCAAATGGAGTACTTATAATGGATAAGTGTTCTGACTTACTTCCTGATTATTTTAGCTTCGTAAAAGGTATAGTTGATAGTGATGATTTATCATTAAATATATCAAGAGAAATTCTTCAACAAGATAGACAACTTAAATTAATATCAAGTAATGTAGAGAAGAAAATAAAAAGTGAACTTGAATCTATGCTTAAAGATGAGAGAGATAAGTATGAAGAATTTTTTAAAGAATTTGGAATGCAATTAAAATTTGGTATATATAATGATTATGGAATGCATAAAGATGAGCTTAAAGATTTAATATTATTTTATTCATCTAATGATAAAAAACAAATTACATTAAAAGAATATGTAACAAATATGAAAAATAATGAGGAAAATATATATTATGCATGTGGTGAAACCATAAGTAAAATAGATATGATTCCACAAGTTGAAAAAATTAAAGATAAAGGATACAATATATTATATTTAACAGAATATGTAGATGAATTTGTTTTAAAAACACTTACTGAATATGATGGTAAAAAATTCATTAATGTATGTGAAAACAATGTTGATTTAGATACAGATGAAGAAAAAGAAAAATTAAAAAAGATAAATGAAGAAAATAAAGATATGTTTATAAAAATGAAAGACATATTAGGTAATGAAGTAAGTGAAGTTAGATTTACTCATAGACTTAAAAACCATCCAGTTTGTTTAGTTAGTGAAGGCCCTGTATCAATTGAGATGCAAAAGGTTATTAATGCTATGCCAAATGATGAAAAAATTAATGCTAAAATAATATTAGAAATTAATGAATCTCATCCGATTGCAGATAAATTAAAAAAATTATATGATGAAGATAAAAATAAGTTTGAAAATTATACTAAAATTTTATATTCACAAAGTAGATTAATTGAAGGTCTTTCAATAGATAACCCAACTGAGATAAGTAATTTAATATGTGAATTATTATCTAAATAGTATAAAATTAATTTTTAGTAACATAATAAAAAAGGAGGAATGATAATATGTTACCAAGTAGAATATTTTTCGATAGTTTTTTAGATGATTTTGATGATAGTAGATTTAAAAAAATGATGAAATGCGATATTTATGAAAAGGATGGAAATTATAATGTAGTTATGGATATTCCAGGATTTTCAAAAGAAGATATTAATATTGAATGTGATAATGGTATAATAAAAATATCATGTGAAAAAAAAGAAGAAACAAATGAAGATGATGATAAAAAATATATAAGACGTGAAAGAAAATTTGAAAAATGTGAACGTTCATTCAATTTTGGAGATATAAATGAAGATGAAATAGTCGCAGAATATGATAATGGTACTTTAAAATTAGTAGTGCCAAAAAAAGAAAAAATAGAAACAAAGAAAAATATTGAAATTAAGTAAATTTAAGAAATCATATTATATGATTTCTTTTTTGTATAAATAGTACAAAAAAGTTAAAAATATAATTGGTGATTTATATGAAAAAGATATTTACAGTTTTAATTTTTTTATCATTAATATTTATAATATTAGAATCATATATGGATAATACTATAAAGATAAAAAGCGTAATGTCTGAAGAAATAGTTAGTAATACATACTCTGATTATGATTTAATATTTGATAAAGAAATATTAAATTTAAGTAACTTCAAACTTAAATTAGCATTATTTACTTCATATCAATATCAAATTAAAAGAATATATTTTGATTATAATTATAATAAAGATTTAAATAAAAAAGAATATTTTTCATTTATAGGAAATAACTTAAATGAAGGAATAGATAATTTAAGAGAACAATATTATTTAATTAATAATAATAAATTAATAACTGATAATTATATTAAAATAAGGAAAATTAGAATATATACAGTAGATAAAGCAATAGAAATTTTTAAAGATAAATATCCAAAAGTAAAAGTAGATAGAATAAACTAATTTTATCTACTTTTTGTTATATTCTTAGATTAATTAAATATAATTATTAAAAAAAGAAAAAATTTTAAGTTAATATATTGAAAAATCCCAAAAGTTATGATAAACTTAAGTAGTCATGGACCCTTAGCTCAGTTGGTTAGAGCATCCGGCTCATAACCGGGCGGTCGTAGGTTCGAGTCCTACAGGGTCCACCATATTAGCAGGTGTGGCGAAATTGGCAGACGCGCTAGACTTAGGATCTAGTGTCTTAAGACGTGGGGGTTCAAGTCCCTTCACCTGCACCA
>CANQAQ010000041.1 GCA_947589275.1 uncultured Bacilli bacterium
CTTCAGGGGGTTTTGGTTACACTTTCACATATACCGTAAAAGTGTTGTTACGTAACATACGTTACGCTATATTAATAATAATGTATTTTTTTATAAAAGTCAATATCTAATCCATATTTATTGTTTCCTTAAGAATATCTTTAAGTATTGGATATTTTTCTATTTCATTTAATATTTTCTCACTATCATCTTTAGCTTTTATTAACATATTATAATCTTTTGTTAAATTAGCTAACTTAAATGTCATATCGCCGCTTTGCTTTACTCCAAATAAATCACCATATCCTCTAAGTTTTAAATCTTCCTCAGCTAAAATAAAACCATCATTAGTATCTTTCATTATTTCAAGTCTTTTTGAATCTTTATTTGATATTAATATACAGTAAGATTGAAAATCATTTCTTCCTACTCTACCTCTTAGCTGATGCAAAGTTGCAAGCCCAAATTTGTATGCATCAAATATTACAATTAAACTAGCATTTTTCACATCTACACCAACCTCTATAACTGTAGTACTAATAAGTAAATCAATTTTTTTATTTAGAAAATCATTCATTACTTTTTCTTTTTCTTTTGTATTTAATTTACCATGTAAAATACCTATATTATAATTTTTAAATGCAAGCTTAAATTTCTTTTCCAATTTATTTATATCTTCATTTTCATCTTCCGAACCTTCTATTAATGGAGATACTATATATATTTGATGATTTAAATCTAACTCACTTTTTATTTTATATAAAACTTCTTTTAATTTGCTTGTATCATATATCTCTGTTATTATTTTTTTTCTACCACTTGGCATTGATTTAATTATTGATATATCCATATCACCATATATAGTAAGTGCATATGTCCTTGGTATTGGTGTTGCACTCATATAAAGAACATCTGGCATATTTCCTTTATTTCTTAAACTATTTCTCTGATTAACTCCAAATCTATGTTGTTCATCTGTTATTACAAGTCCTAAATTATTATATTTTATATCTTCTTGAATTATAGAGTGTGTCCCTATTATTATATTTATATTACCATTTTTTATATCTTCATAAATTTTTTTCTTTTCACTTTTTTTAGTACTACCTAAAAGTAAACATATATTGATATTATATGGCTTAAATAAATTAATTATATTTTCATAATGTTGTTTTGCAAGTATTTCTGTTGGAGCCATAAGAGCACATTGATAATTACATAAATAAAGAGCATACATACTTATTATTGATACTATTGTTTTACCAGAACCAACATCACCTTGGATAAGTCTATTCATTCTTCTATCACTTTTTAAATCATTAAATATATCATCTAATGCTTTTAACTGATCAGTTGTCAATTTAAATGGCAAACTATCTATAAATTCATATATTTTATTCATATCTATATCTTTTTTATAACCATTATTTAATTTTCTATTTTTATATTTAAGTGCATTAATTTTAAGCATAAATAAAAATAGTTCTTCATATTTAGTTCTAGTAATAGATTTTTTTAAGATTTCAAAATTATTTGGATTATGTATATTAAATATTGACTCTTTTTTTGAAATAAAGTTATATTTATTTGATATAATATCTGGTATATAATCAGTAAAATGTGCATTACTTAATGAATTATTTATTATAGTATTTAAAGATTTATTAGTTAAACCTTTTGTCAAGTGATAAACAGGCTCTATATATGTTGTATTTCCTATATCATAAAATTTTATATCTGAAGCTAATAATATATTTTTCTTTTTTTCATACTTACCTATTAATGTTACTATTTTACCTATTTGCAAATTATTTTTTAAAAAACCTCTATTAAATATAATAACATTTATAATACTATCTTTTATATCAAGTCTAAAAGATAATCTATTCATCTTATTAAAATAACTTATTAATGGTTCAGATATTATTTTTCCACTAATTATAACCTTATCATCATCTAGTGATGTCTTTTTTAAAATATCATATCTAAATGGATAATAAGTTACTAGGTCATTAATATTATATATATCCAATTTGTTTAAAATTTTTTCAGTTTTTTCACCAATTCCTTTTACGGTATTTAAATCGAACATATTTTCACTCTTTTCACAAATCTTAAAAATATTATAACATATTTTAAAAAAAGTATTGACAAAAGTATCGAAAATAAGTAATATAAAGGGCACCAATTCCCAAATGGCGAATTGGCTGCTAGTATCACACTAGCCAACCCCTTTTTATTCTTTTTTATGAAACTGTTTCTCAGGGGGGAACAGTTTCTTTTTTTGCAAATTAAAAACTCATTAAATGAGTTTTATTTTAATACTAATTTTTTATCTAATATTTTATCTTTTTTTAAAAAATTAAGAAAATTATATATTAATTCATAAGAAGAATCTCTTTTAGAAAACTCTTCTATAAATGAATTTGGTATTTTATATGATTTAAAAGCTTCATAAATAAAGTTTTCATATATCTGTAGTTTATCATAAATAAGAATAGATTCATCAATTAGTTCATTTTCATTATCATAATATACATCAAATATTATATGTAATATCAACTGAAATAATTTATCGTACATTTCTGCTGAATAATTTTTTTTAGAATCTCCATAAAATATTATAGATTTACCATCTAAATCTATTAACTCTGATTTTTTTAATTTAGGTAATAAAATATTTTCCTCTCTTAAATCTTTATGACACATATTATTATCTTCTAATTCTTTAAGTGCATCAGCTACTTCTATAAATCTATTTATTACATAATCATTATTTGGAATTAATTTTACAAAATTGAATTTAGGTGCAAATCTATGATTATGTATCATACATCCCCTAAATTCTCCATTTATATATATAGGACCAATTAATAGTTTACTCTTTTTTAATATATTTCTTTTTGATGCTATTTCTTCAATTCTTAATTCATTATATATTTTTGGATTTGTATCAATTAATTCACGCTTATATATTTTAAATAATATATCTTTATTAAAATAATATATATCAGCCTCGGTTCCACTACCAATCTTTCTAAGTTTTAAAGAATCTTTATCCTCATTATCAGTAAACAAATATAATTTATTTCCATAAATTGAATAATCATACTTTTTTAATTTTAGCATAGTTATACCACACCTCTTTGATTAAGATAAACGTACTAAAATATACATCAAAATATAATTTTTGTCAATTTATAACTAAAAATTAATATTTTATTTAGTTTCAAGGTTTTTATAATAATTAAATCTTTTTATTGCCATATTTTTATTTTCTTTAAGTAATTCATCTGCTAAAGTTGGATTTACAGCTTTTAACATAGCATATCTATTTTCACCATTTAAAAATACATCATATAAATCAAAATCAGGATTTTTATAATCTAATATAAATTCATTTGTTTTTTCATTATACCTAAATATAGGGAAATAACCTGACATAACTGCTAATTTTTCTTCTTCTATAGAATTACCCATACCTTTTTTTATTCCATGACTTATACATGGAGAATATGCAATTATAAGTGAAGGACCATTATGTTGTTTTGCCTCAGTTATAGCTTTTATTGTTTGATTTATATTTGCACCTAAACTAATTTGCGCAATATAAACATTTGGATAATTCATCATCATCTTTGCTAAATCTTTCTTATAAGTTTTTTTACCAGAAGATGAAAATTTTGAAACTGCACCTTTTTTAGTTGATTTACTTGATTGACCACCTGTATTTGAATATACTTCAGTATCTAATACTAATACATTAACATTTTCTCCTGATGCCATTATATGATCTAAACCACTAAATCCTATATCATAACTCCATCCATCGCCGCCAATAATCCAAATACTTTTTGAAGGTATATATTCTTTTATTTCTTCTAATTCTGGTACTTCTTCATAATTTATATTTTCATATACCATTTTTGTAATTTTATAGTCATCAGGATTACTTAACCAATTATTAAATAGTTCAATATTTTTTATTCCTAATTTACCTTTTAATCTTTCTTTCATTATATTTTTTATTTTTTCTCTTACTAGTTTTATAGTCATTTGCATTCCAAGACCATATTCTGCATTATCTTCAAATAAAGAATTAGACCAAGATAAATTATATGGACTTGAAGGCATACTACCACCATAAATCGAAGAACATCCTGTAGCATTTGCTATTACTACTTCATCACCATGTATTTGGGTTAAAAGTTTTATATATGGTGTTTCACCACATCCAGCACATGCACCTGAGAATCTAAATAATGGTTCTTTAAATGCCAGTCCCTTTATTGTTGACTCTTTATATATATTCTTATTAGAAACATTATTAATTACATTATTTATTCTCTTTACTTCATTTGAATCCTTCATAATAATAGCTTTTGAACCAAGTTTACCAGGACAAGTAGTAGCACATACTCCGCATCCTGTACAATCATCATAACTTATTTCAAGAGCATATTTATAATCATTATTTCCAAGGCATGGTATAGTTACTATATTATTATTTTCTTTTACTTCATCATCAGTTAGTAACTTTGGTAATATAACTCCATGTGGACATACTATTGAACATTGGTTACATTCAATACAATTTTCTTTAATCCAGTATGGTAAACTTTCTGCTATATTTCTTTTTTCAAACTTTGATGTATTTACTGGATAAGAACCATCTATATGAGTAATAAAGTCTTTAACTGTTAATTTTGATCCATTTAAATGACTTATAGATTCTAATACACCCTTTACTTTCTTCATATTCTTATCTAAATTTTTCCACGTAGATTTAACATTTATTTCATTAATATACTGCTTAGCTATTCTAAATGCTTTTATATTATTATTAATTACTTCTTCACCTTTTTTATAAAAATGAAGTTTTATTGTTTCTTCCATTTTTGATAAAGAAAACTCGTAATTAAGAATTTTAGTTATATATATTATTACAGATTCCATAATTGTACTTATCTTATTTGGAATATTATTATCCTTAGCAATTTTATATGCATCTATAGTATAAAACTTAATATTTTTATTTGCTAATATACTTTTTATATTATTTGGTAAAAATGATTCTAATTCATATTGGTCTTTATCTGTAACAAGTATAAATATTCCATTTTTTCTTATACCACTAAGAACATCATATTTATTTAAATATACATCTTTTGTACATACTACAATATGTGGTTCTTTTATATAATAAGATAGTCTTACAGGTTCTTTACCAATTCTTAAATGACTCTTAGTAACTCCTCCACTTTTTTTAGAATCATACTCAAAATATCCTTGAACAAATCCCTGTGTATTATTACCCACTAGTTTAATAATATCTTTTGATGCAGATATCATTCCATCAGAACCATAACCATATATAAGTATTTCAATATTTTTCTTTAAATTTTTTATCGTTATAGGATCTAAACTTTTATTTGTTACATCATCCTTTATTCCAATAGTAAAAGAATTAATAGGTACCTTCTTATTTAGATTTTCAAAAACTGCATATAAATCATCTAAAGAAGTATCTTTACTTGATATTCCATATCTACCACCTATAATAAGAGGTTTATTTTTAATATCATTTAATATATTTACAACATCTTGATATAATGGTTCTCCTGATGCTCCAACTTCTTTTGCTCTATCTAAAACAGCTATTTTACGAACACTTTTTGGAAGTACATCTAAGAAATATTTTTTTGAAAATGGTCTAAACAAATACACCGTAATTAATCCTACTTTTTCTTCTTTCTTATTAAGAATATCAACCAATTCTTTTATGCTTTCACATACTGAACCCATCGCAACTATTATTCTTTCAGCATTTTCATCACCGTAATATGTGAATGGTTTATAATCACAATTAAATTTTTTATTAATTTTTTCCATATAAGAATTAACAATATCTGGCATTTTATCATAATATATATTTCTAGCTTCTAAATTTTGAAAATAAATATCATCATTCTGAGTAGTACCTCTTATTACTTTTTTTGCTAATAAACTATTTTTTCTAAAATTTGATATTTCATCATATGGTACAAATTCCTCTATATCATCAATATCTAAAACTCTAATTTTATTAAGTTCATGACTTGTTCTAAAACCATCAAAAAAATTTACAAATGGTAATCTTCCCTTTATACTTGATAAATATGATATTAGTGTTATGTACATTATATCTTGAACACTAGAAGATGATAAAAAACAAAAACCTGTTGTTCTTGCAGCATAAATATCAGAGTGATCACCAAATATACTAAGTGCATGTGTTGAAACTGTCCTTGCAGCTACATTTATAACTGCTGGAAGCATTTCTCCTGCTATTTTATACATGCTTGGTATCATAAGTAAAAGACCTTGACTTGCTGTATATGTAGATGATAAGCTTCCTGTTTGAAGTGATCCATGTATAAGAGCAGCTGCCCCTGCTTCACTTTGCATTTCAATTAATTTTACTTCATTACCAAATAAATTTTTTCTTCCATTATTACTCCATTCATCAATATACTCACTCATAGGTGAAGCTGGAGTTATAGGATATATTCCTGCTATTTCAGTAAACATATATGAAATATGTGCACAAGCTTCATTACCATCTATTACTTTATATTTAACCATTTTATCACTACC
>CANQAQ010000042.1 GCA_947589275.1 uncultured Bacilli bacterium
AGGGTGACTTACTCTTTTTTATTTTTAATATAATCCATAATAGAATCTATATTAGATTCTTTTAATTTAATATAAATTTTATCTATTTCTTCGTGCATTAAAATAATATTACTATTAATTAAATCATTAATAACTTGATTAACTAATTCATCAATTTTTAATATTTTTAAGTATGAATTATTATTCTTTAAAGCATCTAATCTATCTATATTAGTATCATTAGAAAATACAATGTACGATTTAAATTTACCTTAAAACTTAGTCCAATATCTATCAGTAATCTTACCATATATTATACCAGTCCAATTTTTTCCTTCAATAACATATATACCAGATGTAGTTATTAATATCAAATCAATTTCAGTAATACGATCATTACTAAAATCATATATAACAACATTAGTTAAAAATTCTTTAATATTATGTTCAAAGAGTAAACCTTTAAACTCTATTGACTAATAGACCAAATATAGTTATATTTCTTATTATTAATTAATGCATACATAAATAGATATTCTTTCTAGTTTACATAATAATTATTATATGAAATTATAATTATATTCGTCTAGATTGGATTTCAGCCATTTTTTCAACAACTTCTGGATAATTAGATTCATTTAATTCTGTATATCCTAATTCTCTTAATGCTTGTATTTTAGCAGAATTTAATTCCTGAGTTCTAGATAATGCTTCTTCAGCTTTATATTCAATTTCTGCAACGAATTTTTTATGTTGTTCAATAATTTTACTTTGTGATGCACCGCCATTCCTATATAGTACCATAGCAGAGAATAAAATACTTTCAAAATTAAATTGATTATCTTTTTCAAATAAAAATTCATCTGGGCTAATAAATCCTGTTGTTTTTGCAACATATGCTAACATATATTTAATTTCAGGCATATTATCAATTGTTTGTAAAAAATAATATAAATATTTACATATTGTACTACTTTCAGATGAATCATCATCCATTAGCATTTCTTTTAATAAAAATAATATATCATTTAATGTTTCTTGATCTTTTTGTTTTAAACCATTAAAGTTTACACTACCCTTCTCCAGTACATTAGAATTATCTTCATTTATTAAATTACTAGCATGTTTAATAAAATCACTAGTTATTTCTATATTTTCTATATCATCAGCAGATTTTATTTCAAGTAAATTAAATAATTTCATCTTTTTTTCAAGTGGCCATAAATTAACATCATCCATCTCTAAATAATTATAGACCATTTGTCTTGATACTCCTAAATATTTAGCTAATTTAACCTTAGATATTCCTATCTCACTTAATATTTCATTTAACCTTTTCATCATTCTATCACTTCCCTATTATAATAATATCATTTTACAGCTATAGTGTCAAGTACTAGTAAAGAAAAATAAAGATTCAATTTTGAATCTTTATTTATAAATACCAAAGTTTTTTACCATTTTTTCTTACTTCTTTAATTATACCTCCACCTAAGCATTCATCATCTAAATATAGTACACATGCTTGTCCAGGTGTTACTGATTTTATATTATCATATTTTACTATTAAATTACCATCTTTTAAATATTCGATATCTACATCTATGTCATTTTGTCTATATCTAAATTTTGCTTTACAATTAGTAGGTCTTTTATCACTAATAAAGTTTACATCTTCAATTAAAGCTTCAGTAGTTTGTAAATATTTAGTATCATCACCAAGTGATACATATAATATATTCTTATTTAAATCTTTTCCAACAACATATAATCTTTTATCATTACCACCTATATCAAGACCTCTTCTTTGACCAATAGTATAATACATAAGTCCAATATGCTCCCCTACTTTTTTATTTGTATCAATATCTATAATATCTCCTTTTTGATTTGGTAAGTAATTAGTTAAAAATTCTTTAAAGTTTCTTTCTCCTATAAAACATATACCTGTAGAATCTTTTTTATTTGCAACTACTAAGTTTTGCTCGTTTGCAATTTTTCTAACTATATCTTTAGTATAATTACCTATTGGAAATAATACATTTGATAACTGATCTTTAGATACTTGTGATAAAAAGTAAGTTTGATCTTTATTAGTATCAATTCCTTTATAAAGTTTACCATCTATAATTCTAGCATAATGACCAGTTGCAATATAATCAGCACCTAACCTATCTGCTTCTTTTTTAAACATATCAAATTTTATATATTTGTTACACATAATATCAGGATTAGGAGTTCTACCTTTTTTTAGTTCATCTAAAAAATACTTAAATACATAATCCCAATATTCTTTTACAAAATCTATTCTGTGAAGTTTAATATTAAGAGTTTCACATACTTTAAGTGCATCATTATAATCTTCTTCTTGTGTACATATATCATTATTTAAAGTAGGATTACCATTTATATCATTATTTATAGAACTATCCCAATTTCTCATAAATAATCCTTCTACAATATATCCTTCTTTTTTTAGTAAATATGCTGCAACAGCAGAATCTACTCCTCCACTCATACCAATTATTACTTTTTTCATAAAACTTCACCATTAAAAATTATAACTCACTTTATTAAATTAGTAAATAATCTAAGTATATATGGAGATATAAATGCATCTATTAATGAACAGAAAACTGAAATTAATATAGCAATTAATAAAATAAAGAAATATTTACCCATAAAATTCTTAAAATTGATTGTTCTTTTTAAAAATGCTGCTTGAACTAATCTAACACATAAAATAAGGGCATATGAAGCTAAAATAATTGTAAATATTATTGTTATTAAGGGAGATGGAAAAATGTATAAAAAAGCCCCTAAAATGCCTTTAAAACCATATTTAACAAATATTGAACTAATAGAAAAACCAACAACAAATGATTTAAAAAATATCATTATAATTATTATAGGCATACCAATAGTTGATATACCAAGTAACCACATTGATATAAAAAATAATAAATTTGATATTAATGAATTTTTAAATATCTGTATTTGTGTATCAAAATTTATCTTATCCAATGATAAAAAATAATTATTTACACTATTAATAATAGTAGTTTTCTCACTATTATCTAATATAGTAATATAAATACTACCAAATATTAAACCTAATAAAAAAATAACAAATACTATTAATAAAAAACTATTTCTTTTTCTTATTTCTTTCTTATAATTATTGTACATTTCTTTCATCAAATATTTCTCCTTTGATTAAATATATTACAGCTTGTACAAAAATATAACTAAAAATTAAAATAGCAATTTTTATATATTATCATAAAATAATAAAGAAAGGAGTATTATTATGAATTCTAACTATTCTTCAATGTATAATTATCCATATAGTGTATATAGTAATCAAAATAAAAATAATTTAATAAATTCAAATAATGACGAAAGACTAGTTGGTGGATTTCTTGGCCCATTTATACTAGGTGGAATAACAGGCGGTCTTGTATCACCATTCTTCTATGGAGGATATAATAATAGACCAGTATACTATTATCAACCAGGACCATATAGACCACCATATTATGGTTATAGACCATATTAAAAACAGAATTAAAAATTCTGTTTTTTTAATGTTAAATAAGGATAAGATAACTTACATTCTAAATTTGAAAACAAAGATATAAATCTTTCTTTTACCTCCATACACTTAACTACTATAATATTACACTTTTTTGATTTATTAATTTTTGAAACATCAATTATAAACATATTTTTTTCTTTTTTTATTTTAAGAATACTATCATTTCTTCTATTTATATCATCATTACTAATTTCTAAAATATCATCATATAAAAGAAGACTATTAAGTATATCATATAACTTATTACCTTCTAAAATTAATAACTGATCAATATCATAACATGTATATTTTTTAATTCCAATTTTAGGATTTATATTATTAGTAATAAATAAAGAATATATTACTTCTTTATCATTTTTTAAACTAATAATATACTTTATTGAATTATCTTCTTTTACTATATAAAAATCTATATCATTTTCTTTAAAAATAAATTTATTCATAAATAACACCCATTAAATATTATATTTACTTAGTATGTCGAAAAAAGTAGAAAAAAAAGAAATTAATTTAAAATTTCTTTCCCATTATTATAAAATAAATCATTTAACTCTTTATCACTATAATACTTTTTAAGTTTCTTTTTAGCATTTTCTACATATGAATAATCTTTTTTATTTCTATGTATATCACTACCAAAAAAACTAATTAATTTTTGCTTTGCAATTTTTTTAATTAACTTATATGGACCTTTCCCATATTTTTTTAATATACTTTCAATATTACACTGAAATAAAACTCCCATATTATATAATTCAAGTACTAAAGAATAATCATTTTGAAATGATGCATATCTTTCTGGATGAGCTAATATAACTTTATAACCATGATCTATTAAATCTTTAAATATCATTGTATAATCTTCATATATACCACTCATAGGAAGTTCAATTAATAAATACTTACTATCATTTAAAGATGATATAGCACCACTTTTTAATAAACTAAGTATATCTTCATTAATATAAATTTCATTACCTAAATATAAATTAATATCTATATTTCTTTTTTCTAACTCATTTTTTAATTTACTAAGTAAAATCATATTTTTAGATTTTGGACTATCATAAGAACTATATTCAATATAATGAGGTGTTAATACTACATCTGTTACCCCTATTTTTGATAAATTTGAAAGTATTAAAATACTTTCATCTAAACTGCTACTACCATCATCAATACCATTTAAAATATGTGTATGAATATCAACCATTATTTCTCATTTCCATAATATGAATAATATTTTACATAGTATCCATTACTTTTTTTATTTATCTTATTTAATACGATACCAGAAACATCTGCATTAACATTTGCTAATGTTTTCTTAGTATTTTCAAGTACTGATTTTGGAGTAACATTTTCAGAACATACTATTAATGTTTTATCTACTAAAGTTGACATTATAACAGAATCAGGAAGTCCATTACATGGAACTCCGTCAAATATAACAATATCAAACTTAGTAGTAAGTATTCTAATTAAATCTTTATTCTTATTTGAATTTAATAATTCACTTGGATTTGGTGGTACTGTACCACGAGTTAAAAGAAATAAATTCTTAACTCCTGTTTTCTTTAAATATGACATATGATTTTTTAATGTAGTATCTATTAATAAATTAGATAAACCTTTATCATTAGATACATTAAATATTTTATGTTGTCTACCTTTTCTCATATCACAATCAACAAGTAATACATTCTTACCAGTCTGGCAAAAAGCAATAGCTAAATTTGCACTTATAAAACTTTTACCTTCTCCTGGAATAGAACTTGTTATTAAAATACTTTTAACATCATTATCTACTGATGAAAATTGTAAATTTGTTCTAAGAGTCTTAAACCCCTCACTAACAAGTGATTTTGGATATTTATTTACCATTAACTCTTCTATTTTTACATGTTTTTTATATGGTCCATTATTAATAATCTTACCAATAACAGGCATCTTTAAATTTTCTTCTAATGAATCAGAAAGCTTTATTGTATCATCAAAATAATATATTACAAATATTATTCCTAAGCTTAAAATAAGTGCTATAGCAAATGAAATACCAATATCTCTTATTAATGTATTATTTGATATAGAATCTGG
>CANQAQ010000043.1 GCA_947589275.1 uncultured Bacilli bacterium
TCGAAAAGTTCGAACAGATTCGTCAATGGAGCAGGTGAGGAGAATCGAACTCCCGTAATCAGCTTGGAAGGCTGAGGTTCTACCATTAAACTACACCTGCAAAATAAGTACTATTTAAGTATACTTATTTTTAATTATATTGTCAATAGTTTTTTTATTTTCTTCTAATAGACTTAGTGAAACTTTACCTTTTTCTAAAGATACATCTATGACATAACAAGTTACAATATCCCCTACACTTAATACTTCAGATGGATGTTTAATATACTTATCTGTAATTTTTGATATATGTACAAGACCATCATTTTTTATTCCAATATCAATAAATGCACCAAAGTCAACTACATTTCTAACTGTACCCTCTAATTTCATACCCTTTTTAATATCTTCAATTTTTAGTACATCATTTTTTAACATTGGTTTATCGAAATCATCACGTGGATCTCTATTTGGTTTTTTTAATGATTCTATAATATCTTTTAATGTATAAATATCTATATTAAGTTTTTTTGAATACTCCATTTCATCTATGTTATTTAATTTTTCTATTAATATATCTTTTCCTATATCATTAATAGTTAGTCCTAATAAATTAATAAGTTCTAAAACTTTATTATAACTTTCAGGATGTATACTAGTTTTATCTAGAAAGTTAGTACCATTTAATATTCGCATAAATCCTATAGATTGTTCATAAATTTTATCAGATAATACTTTTTTAATTTTAATTTCTTCTCTTGAATTAAATTTTCCATATTTATTTCTAAACTCTATTATTTTATCAATTGATTTTTTTGTTAAACCTGATACATATTTTAATATAGAGGCACTAGCAGTATTTATATTTACTCCAACACTATTTACGGATTTACTAACTACAAAATCTAGTGCATCACTTAATTTTTTTTCTTTAACATCATGTTGATACTGTCCAACACCAATAGATTTTGGATCTATTTTTACAAGTTCACTTAATGGATCTTGCAATCTTCTTGCAATAGATATTGCACTCCTCTCTTCAACATGCAAATCAGGAAATTCTTCTATTGCAAGAGGGCTTGCAGAATATATACTTGCTCCCGCTTCGTTTACTATAACATAACTTACGTCTTTATTTGAATATTTTATAACATCTGCTATAAACTTTTCACTTTCTCTTGATGCAGTACCATTACCTATAGCAATTATATCAATATTATACTTATCAATTAAATCTAATATAACCTTTTTACTTTTCTCATATTCATTCTTAGGTTCATGTGGATATATAACCTTAATATCAAGCATTTTACCTGTATAATCTATAACAGCAAGTTTACAACCTGTTCTATAAGCAGGATCAAGTCCTAAAATTATTTTATCTTTCATTGGAGGAGTTAATAAATATTTTTCTAAGTTATTTGAAAATACTTCTATTGCAGATTCTTCACTTTTTTCTGTAAGTTCACTTCTTATTTCTCTTTCAATACTATTTGATATTAATCTTTTATATGAATCTTCAATAGCTTCAGATACTATGCTAAAACAAATGGAATTTCTATTTTTTATTATCTTATCATTTAAATAATCTAATATATAGTTTTTGTCATACTCTAAAGAAACATTAAGAACATTTTCTTTTTCTCCTCTATTTAATGCTAGTACTCTATGAGGTTTTATATATTTTATATCTTCAATATATTCATAATACATCTCATATACTTTCTTATCATCAATTGAATCTTTTTTCTTTCTTGATTTAATTTTACCTTTATTATATATATAATTTCTAATCCATTTTCTATAATATGCATTATCACTTATATATTCTGAAATTATATACTTAGCACCTTTTAAAGCATCTTCTTTAGTTAAAACTTTATCATTAAGAAATTTTTCTATATTATATAATTCTTTTGGAAAACTAAGAATAATCTTAGCTAATGGTTCTAATCCATTATTTATTGCATCAGTTGCCTTTGTTTTCTTTTTTTCTTTATATGGTCTATATAAATCCTCTACTTCAACTAATTTTTCTGCTTTAATTATTTGATTTTTTATTTCTTCTGTTAATAATCCTTTTTCATCAATTAATCTAATTACATCTTCTTTTCTTTTTAATAAATTTACTTGATATTCATAAACTTCATTAATTTTTCTAATCTGATTCTCATCTAAATTTTGAGTTACCTCTTTTCTATACCTTGCTATAAAGGGAATAGTATTACCACTAGAAAGAAGATTTAAGGTATTAATAACTTGATTTTCTTTTATATTTAAATTATATGCTATATCCTTTATTATTTCTTTATTCATAAATATTATATCCTCTCTTATTTATTTAATTTGTCTGCTTTAAATATTACATTTAAACCATAATCTTTATTTATTTTATCTATTAAATTTTCTAATTCCTCTTCCTTTTTATTATCTTTTACTTCTTCAAACAATGATATTTGATAATTATTTGAAGAAGTAAAATCTGTTACTCTAAGCCCTATTAATCTAATAGGTTCTTTATCCCATACTTTATTAAATAATTCTATAGATTTATTATAAATATCATCTTTTAAATTAATCCCATTATAGTATTTTTGTTGATGACTTATAGTATTAAATTCATAATTTCTTATTATTATCATAATAGTATTAGCATATACTTTATTTTCTCTTAATTTAATAGATATCTTGTTTGCAAATTCATATAAATATTTATATATTATTTTTTTATCTATTGTATCATATTCAAGTGTTCTTGAAAAACCTATTCCCTTTCTTTCATTATATGTATTAATTACTTTACTATCATCAATACAATTTGCATATTCATATAATGTTTTCCCTAAAGACTTTAAATTTCTAATTATCATATTAACATCAGAATTTGCAAGTTCCCCTATTGTATTTATATTAAGGTCTCTTAACTTTCTACATGATGATTTACCTGCCATAAATAAATTAGATATATCTAAATGCCATACTTTATCTTTAAATTCATTTTTATATAATGTATGTACTTTATTCGGTTTTTCAAAATCAGATGCCATTTTTGCAGAAACTTTATTATTTCCAATGCCAATGTTAACAGTAAATCCAAACCTTTTGTATATTTCATTCTTAAGTTTATATG
The DNA here is from genome assembly GCA_947589275.1 of uncultured Bacilli bacterium. GTDB lineage: Bacteria > Bacillota_I > Bacilli_A > RF39 > UBA660 > CAG-433. The sequence continues at coordinate 3,110 of CANQAQ010000043.1, forward strand.
CATATTCAACTTCATCACCATATAATTTTTTAAAAGAAGTATAATCTATAAAACATTCATCTATTGAATATTGTTCAAATTCTGAAAATAAATTATTTAAATAACTCATAAGTTTTTTAGATTCAAGACTATAAAACTCATAATCTGGTTTAAATACAAGTATATTACTACATTTTTTTCTTGCTTCAGATAAATTTTCTGGACTCTTTATACCAAGTTTCTTAGCTGGTAAAGATGCAGCTACTATAACACCATGTCTTTTTTTAGGATCACCACATATTACAGAAACTTCATTTCTTATATCTTTATCATATCCTTCATTTAGAAGTTTTAAAGCTGACCAAGATAAAAATGCACTATTTACATCAATATGAAATATTATTCTTTCCATCTTATTACACTCCAATAAGATTATACCAAACATTAGTTCTTTTTTCAACATAGACACGTGCACATTCAAAACTAAACTACTATCATAATATATTTACGGAAAGGATGATATATATGAACACAAATATGAATGATATACTAAAACTTGTCTCTCCAAAAGAAGCTCTAAATAGAGGTAATTTATTTGAAAACTATTTTTGGCCATATAAATATGTAGCAAACTTAAAACCATCTAATGAAAGAGAAGATTTAATGCAAAAAATTCAACAATTTGGATTTGCTGCACATGAACTTAATTTATACTTAGATTTACATCCAGATGATAAACAAGCAGTTGGACTATATAATCAATATAGTGAAACAGCAAATAAATATTTAAATGAATATGAACAAAAATATGGATGTATTGAACTTGATTCAAATGAAAAGTACCCTTGGATGTGGATAAATTCACCATGGCCATGGGAAAAACTTTAGGAGGTTATTATGTGGAAATATGAAAAAAAATTACAGTTTCCTGTAAATATAAAGAAAAAAAATATTCAAATGGCCAAATATATAATTACACAAAATGGAGGTCCTAATGGTGAATTAGCTGCAACTCTAAGATACTTAAATCAAAGATATACTATGCCTGATGATAAAGGTAAAGCAGTTCTTTCTGATATAGCTACTGAAGAAATGGCACATATGGAAATAATAAGTGCTATGGTATATCAATTACTTGATGGTGCAACACCAGAAGAATTGAAAGCTGCTGGTTTAGGTAGTCAATATACCGAACATGGTTATGGTATTTATCCTCAAGACTCTAATGGAGTTCCATTTACTGCTGCATACTTTGCTGTAACTAGTGACCCACTCGCAGATATAGCTGAAGATATGGCTGCTGAACAAAAAGCAAGAGCTGTATATGAAAATCTAATGAATTTAACTGATGATGAAGATATTTTAGCTCCATTATCTTTCCTAAGACAAAGAGAAGTTATACACTATGAAAGATTTAAAGAATTATACGAATATTATGCAAAAATGTTACTTGGCGATAAAAGTTATTTAATTTAAAAAAAGCATACAAAATGCTTTTTTAACTTTTATCTTCAATATTTTTGTCATCTACTTTTTTACTATCATCATTGTCTTCAACATCAACTGGATTCATAACTACAGTTTCTTCTTTTTCATAACCATATGAAAATTCTTGCGTATTATTTGATACTCCTATATCATTAACATCTAAAATACTTGAACTAGGTTCTTGTACCTTTTTCTTAGATTTTGATACTAATACTATACACAATGAAATAATAACAATAATCATAACTATTATTGATATGACTATTAATAAATTTAAAGACATTACTACCCCTCCTATAATTAAATATACACTAATATTTTATAAAATTCAATAATAAGTTATTATTTAATTATAGTTTATAATATTATATTGACTTTTAAAGTAATTTTAGTTACAATGAATATGCAATTTATTTGAGCATATATTATATAAATGGGTCTATAGCCAAGTGGTAAGGCACGGGACTGCAACTCCCTGATCGTTGGTTCAAATCCGACTAGGCCCTCCATGCAGGTGTAGTACAATGGTTAGTACACGGCCTTGCCAAGGCTGGGATGGGAGTTCGATTCTCCTCACTTGCTCCA
>CANQAQ010000044.1 GCA_947589275.1 uncultured Bacilli bacterium
TTTATAAAGATATCTCATTTAATTTTAGTAATTCTACTACTGCACCACTTCTACCTTTAACCCCTAGTTTTTGCATAACATTTGATATATGATTTCTCACTGTTTTTTCACTTATATTAAGTTTTTCTGCAATATCTCTTGTAGATTGATTTTTAATTAATAATTCAAATACTTCTCGTTCCCTTTTAGTTAATATTCCTTTACTCATTTTAATCCTCACTTTCCTAGTAAGAGGTGTATATATAATTACTCATATTATTGTATGTTAAAAATAATATTTTGCTAATATAAAAATAAAAAAATAACATTAAAGTTATTTTTGGAATTTTACTGATATATACATTTTAGAATCAAAATTTTTTTGAACTAAATTCATAATTTCATTAGCAAGCTTAGAGTCATGTTTATCTTTTATAATTACTACTCTAACCTGATCATCTTTTATTTTAACGAAATTTTCTAAATCATATTCATCTTTTATCTTAGTACTTATTTCATCTTCTTTACCTTTCATTATATTAAGTACCTTAAGTTCTTCATATGCATTATTTTTTTCTTCACTTGTTGTTTCATCATTTGTTAATATAGTTTGAAGTTCAGATATTCTCTTACTTCTTTCCTCATCATTTTCTAGTTTTAAAGTTTCTATTATTTCATTTTCTTCTGTTACTGTTACTTTTTTAGTTGTTTTTGATTTATCTATACTTGTTACTTCTGAAAATTCAGATGGCATTGTTATATAATATACACTTAATACTAAAATTAAACTAAATAAAGTTAATAACCATATACTTTGTTTATTTATCATTACATTCCCTCCATACTTACTAATTAAGTATATTTACTATAACAAGAACTTATTACAAATTTTAATAAAAAAAGAAAGTAATATTACTTTCTTGATACATATTTACCATCTTTTGTAGAAACTATTATTTCATCATTAGTATTTATAAATAATGGGACTTTAATTGTTAATCCATTTTCAAGTTCTGCATCTTTTTGTGCACTACTTGATGTATTACCTTTAACGGCATCTGGTGCAAAAACAACTTTATAGTCTATTTTTTCAGGTAAATTTAACCCAATTAATTCTGATTCAAAATATACAAGTTCTACTTCCAAATTTTCTTTTAAATATTTTATTTCATCTTCTATTTTTTCTTTTGGTATTTCTACTTGCTCATATGTTTGCATATTCATAAAATTATATGTATCACCTGTTGTATATAAATATTGCATTGTTATTTTTGAAATATTAGCTTTTTGTATTTTAATATTAGTATTGAATGTTTTTTCAAGTGTACTATTAGTTCTTAAATTTTTCAATTTAGTTTTCATAAATGCTGCACCTTTACCAGGTTTAACATGTAAAAATTCAACTATTTGATAAATATTACCATCAATAATAACTGTCATACCATTTTTTATATCATTAATATCTATCATCATAATATCAATCCTCCATATTTCTTATTGAATTTCTAATTATATTCTTGGACCTTTCAAAAAGTTTTAGTTCTTCATCATCTAAAGATAATTTCATAACTCCCTTTATACCATCTTTATTAATTACTGCTGGTTGACTAATATATATATCATCACTTTTTGAAGATACAGTTAAAACTAAATTTTGATCTAATAAAATCGAATTTGTAAGTTTAACCAAACACATACCAATTCCATAACTAGTTTCACCTTTTTTTTCAATTATTCTATAAGCAGATAATTTAACATCATTTTCTATTTTATCAAGGTCTTCTTTAGATAATATATTCTTAATAGGAACAACTCCTACCTTTGAATTAGACCATACACATAAACTACTATCTCCATGTTCACCTATAACAAATGCATTTATACTACTTGGATTTATCTTAACTTTTTTACTAATTAGATACTTTAGTCTTTCAGTATCAATAATAGTACCACTTCCAATAACTTTAGAATATTCAAAATTAGAATATTTTCGTGTAATATATGTCATTATATCAACAGGATTTGTAGCAACTAAAAAAATACCACTAAATCCAGAAGATACAACATCTGATACTATTTGTTTTACAACTTTACTATTTTTATTTATAAGATCTAATCTAGTTTCAGAAACTTCTTGATTATGACCAGCAGCAATTAAAACAATTTTAGCATCTTTACAATCACTATAATTACCACTTTTAATTATTATTTTAGAACCAATTGAAGTAGCACCATGACTTAAATCAATAGCATTACCAATAGCTATATCTTCATTTTTATCAATTAATATAAGTTCATCTACATTAGTATTTTGATTTATAATAGCATACGCATATGCAAGTCCAACGTTACCAGTACCAATAATAACTATCCTATTCACTCTTTTTATTCCTCCAAAATAACTAAATACTATTTCTTTTCTTTATGAATAGTATGTTTTTTACATGTAGGGCAATATCTATTTAACTCAAGTCTATCTGGTGTATTAGTTTTATTCTTAGAAACAAAGTAATTTTCTCTTGAAACACCTTGTTCTGATTTACAAACAGAACATTCTAATGCAACATAACTTCTTGCTTCCTTTTTCTTTGTTTTTCCCATAATAAATCCTCCTCTTTTTTTCTAAGCTGCACTAATTATATCATATTATTGCAAAATTTCAAATACTTTCTTTGACACTCTACTACTAATTTTATTATTTACAGGTGATGTATATTCACTAGTTTTACTATATCTAACATTTGGTGACAATACTGTTATAGTAAATTTAGGATTATCAGCTGGTGCATAGCCTATAAATCCTTTAGATATAGTTTCAACATCAATATTACCATCACCATCAACATCATAAAAACTTTGTGCTGTGCCTGTTTTACCTGCTTTTGATGGAATATCACCCATATATCCATATCCAAGTTTATTCATAACTTCCTTAAATCCTTCTTTTATTCTATCAATATAAACTTGATCTATATTTACTTTTCCTAATAATTCTGGATTTATTTTTTCTTTTAATGGACCAATATCATTACCATTTGTACTCTCATGAATTTCTTTTAATAAATGTAATTTATATCTATTACCTGAAGAAGCTAAAGTACTTATATAACTTGAAATTTGTATTGGAGTATAAGTATCATATTGCCCAATAGCAAAATCAAGTAAATGACCTGGATTCTTACTTGTTCCTTTAAATCCATAAGATTCAACTGGTAAATCTATATTTGTTTTTGTTCCAAGACCATATTCTAAAAATGTATTTCTATATTTGTCAAATGCTGCTTCATCTATTACAAGTGGTCCATTATAATAATAATTTGCATTTGCAACTTTCATTGCAATTTTATATTGATAACTATTTGAAGAATACGCTAAAGCATTTATATCATTAACATATCCTATACTTTTACTCCATGAACATTTTGCCGGAGTATTTAATATTTTAATACACTCATCTTTCATAACAGTCCCTATCTGTATTGCTCCTTCTTTATATCCTACTGTCATTGATGCTCCTTTTACTATAGAACCTGGTGTTACAGGATTTGTAAGTATAGCAGGTGTACTATCATATAATTTATATTCACCATTTTTATTTACTACTTGTTTTGATGCCATTGCAAGTATTTCTCCTGTACTTGGTTCTGTAATTATTACATGTGAACCCCCATAATATATAGTATTTGCATCATTATTTTTTGCTCTTAAAATTTCTTCTTCTAAAATTTTTTCTACTTCCATTTGAATATTTATATCTATAGTTAATACTATATCATTACCTCTTTTGCCTTCTTCTACTAGTGTATAAGTATTATCATCATTTAATTTATACTTATCCTTTTTCCCTTTTAATAAAGATTCATACTGATATTCTAAATAACTAACACCAACTCTATCATTAAGTGAATATCCTAAACTTAAATATTTATCTTTTAATTCTGCTGGAAGACCTGATTTACTATCTGATACATTACCAAGTATAGTTCTAAATGTATCACCATATAAATACTTTCTTTCCCATTCTAATTTTACATTAAAACCATTTAAATTTGATATATTTTCTGCAACATAAGCATACTCACTATCAGTCGCATGTGTTTTAATAATCTTTTCATCATAATAATATCCTGTTGTCATTAAATAATAAATATATGCTGCTTCCTTATCTAAATCATTATATTTAGATAATTCTTCATCAGTTATCCTCTCTAACTTTAAATTATATATATCAGTTTGACTTAACTTTCTTTGTTTTAATTTTTCTCTTTCCTCTTTTGTTATTTTATTATCACATAACTCTTCATTATTTACTAAAAAAAACTCTTTTAAATTAATTTTATCCATATTTGAATAATTAACTTCTATATTTTCAGCCATTTTATATGCTAATTTTATTTGGTCACTCTTAGTTGTTCCTTTTTTTCTCTTATAATAAATAGTATTTACACCTACATTATCAACTAACAAATTATAATTTCTATCATAAATTCTACCTCTTGGAGTTGATGAGCTATAAACATAATCTACCGTTAATTCATCTAAACTTTTAATATATTTATCTTTTGATAACAACTGAATATCTACAATTTTATACATAATAACTAAAAAAAGTATAAAAACTATTATTGATAAAACTAAAAATCTTTTATCAGATAATAAAGATAAATTTATATTATTTTTTATACTATATATTTTTTTACTATTTTTACTTTTAATACTCATACATATTCCTCCAATTATAGTTTGCGTAATACTATATTTTATATAACATATATTTTAAAGAGGTGAATATTATGAACGACTTTATAATTCAAAATTATATTAATAATATTTCATTAAATAATATTACAAATTATGCAAAAAATGAGGGAATAATACTAAAAGATAATGAAGCTAAAATAATATATGAATACTTAAAAAAATACTGGAAAGTTTTTTATTATGATAATCCAGACTACTTACTTAAAGAATTAAAACAAAAACTTTCAAAAGAAACTTATGATAAACTATTAGAATTATATAAAATGGCAAAAGAAAAAATTAAGAATAACTCTTAATTTTTATATT
>CANQAQ010000045.1 GCA_947589275.1 uncultured Bacilli bacterium
GAAAATAAAGATTTAAATATTTTAAATCATAGTTGTGCACATTTACTTGCTCATGCAGTTAAAAGATTGTATCCAAATGCAAAATTTTGGGTTGGCCCTGTTATTGATGAAGGATTTTATTATGATATAGATTTAGGTAATGATGTAGTAAAAGAAGAAGATTTAGAAAAAATAGAAAAAGAAATGAAAAAAATATCAAAAAGTGATAAAAGAATAGTTAGACTTGAACTTACTAAAGAAGATGCATTAAATATGTTTAAAGATGATCCATATAAAATAGATTTAATTAAAAATATGGATGATTCTGAAGTAATAAGTGCCTATAAACAAGATGATTTTATTGATTTATGTCGTGGACCCCATATGCCTACAACAAAATCAATGAAGTATTTCAAATTACTTAAAGTTTCTGGAGCGTATTATAAAGGTGATTCTAAAAATAAAATGCTTCAAAGAATATACGGAATATGTTTTGAAACAGAAGAAGATTTAAATAAACATTTAGAAATGTTAGAAGAAGCAAAACAAAGAGATCATAGAAAAATAGGTAAAGAACTTGGTATTTTCATGAATAGTGAACTTGTTGGTAAAGGATTACCACTTTGGCTTCCAAATGGCGCAACTATTAGAATGTTACTTGATAGATACATAACTGATAAAGAACTAAAATTAGGATATAGTCATGTATGGACACCAAGTTTAGGAAGTAAAAAATTATATGAAACAAGTGGTCACTGGGATCATTATAAAGATGATATGTTCCCTGTTATGAAAATTGATGATGAAGAATATGTTTTAAGACCAATGAATTGTCCACATCATATGATGATTTATAAAAACGAACTTCATTCATATAGAGATTTACCAATTAGACTTGCCGAAATAGCTCATGATTTTAGATATGAATCATCTGGCGCTGTATGTGGTATAGAAAGAACAAGAGCATTTACACAAAATGATGCACATATTTTTGCAACACCAGATCAGATAAAAAGTGAATTTGAAAATGTTGTAAAATTAATACTTGATGTTTATAAAGATTTTGGTTTTAAAGATTATAAATTTAGATTATCACTTAGAGATAAAAATAATAAAGAAAAATATTTTGATGATGATGAAATGTGGGAAAAAGCAGAATCAGAACTTAGAAAAGTTCTAATAGATCTTAAAATTCCATTTTATGAAGCAGAAGGTGAAGCAGCATTTTATGGTCCAAAACTTGATGTACAAGTAAAATCTGCAATAGGGCATGATGTAACACTTTCAACATGTCAACTTGATTTTCTTCTTCCAGAAAGATTTGATTTAACATATATAGATAAAGATGGAAGCAAAAAAAGACCAGTTGTAATTCATAGAGCAATACTTGGATCATTAGATAGATTTGTTGCATTTCTTTTAGAAGAAACAAAAGGGGTACTTCCAATATGGCTTTCTCCAATTCAAGTAAATATTATTCCAGTTAGTAATGAACACCATTTAAGATATGCTACTGAAGTTTATAATGATTTAGTAAAATTAAATATAAGAACAACATTAGATGATTCTTTAGAAAAAGTTAGTTATAAAATGAGAGAATCAGTAACAAAAAAAATACCTATAACTATAATACTTGGTGATAAAGAAAAAGATAATGATAATGTAGCATATAGAAGGTATGGTTCAAAAGATACTATTACTATACCAAAATGTGATTTTCCAATATTACTAAAAAATGAAATAGATGAATTTAATAACGATTATTATGAATAAAAACTTCTATTATAGAAGTTTTTTTATATAAAAAAAAGTAACAACAATGTTACTATTATGTATTAATTACTTTCTTTTTTAGTAATTCTTTTAAATATTCTTGCTTCTCTAGCTGTTGTTTTAAATTTAACACCATTTATTGTTACATATTGATAATTTAATTTTTGTTTTTTATTTGTTCTATTATGAGCATGAGAAACATTTTTAGCTGAATTTGGTTTTTTACTAGTAAGTTTTGCCATATTTACTCCTCCTCTTTAAAAATCATCTGCCTTATAACTTTAACATATTATTCCTTTTTAGTCAATTATATTGTAATATTTTTATATTTTGTAGTAAAATATTACTTAAGAGGAGTGATAAATTTGAATTATATACCATTAAATGTAAAAACTAATTATTCACTTCTTACTAGTCTTATTGATATAAAAAAATTAATAGTAAAATGTAAAAAATTAAATTATAATGCGGTTAGTATAACAGATGATAATATGTTTGGAGTAATGGAATTTTATAAAGAATGTATTAATAATAATATAAAGCCTATAATTGGATTATCAATAAAAATAAATGATTATGAACTTTTATTATATGCTAAAAATTATAATGGATATCAAAATTTATGTTTTATATCAAGTAATGATAAAAGTATTAAAGTACTTTCATCTAATTCTTCTGATTTAATTTGTATTGTTCCATATAAATCAATTAGTATGTATGATGAATTATCAAAATTTATTTCAGATATATATATTGGTTATTCAAATATTTTGGATAGGGAAAAAATAAATGATAAAAAGTGCATTTATATAAATGAAATAAGATGTTTAGATAAAGAAGATAAAGAGTATTTAAAGTATTTATATATGATTAAAGATGGAAAAAGAATATCTGATAATATCATATATGAATTTGATAGTGATAATTATTTATTAGATAATGAAGAGTTAAATTTAAAAATAAATAAATTTGATTATATTAATTATAAAGTAATTAATGAAATGTGTAATGTAAAAATAGAAAAAAATGATAATTTGCTTCCAAAATATTTAACTTCTTCATCTTTTGATGAATATAATTATTTAACTAATTTATGTAAAAAAGGTTTATTAAAAAGATTTAATAATAAAGTTCCAATAAAATATGCTGATAGATTAATGTATGAACTTAACATTATTAATAAAATGGGCTTTTGTAATTATTTTTTAGTAGTGTGGGATTTTATAAAATATTCGAAGCAAAATAATATACTTGTTGGTCCTGGTCGTGGAAGTGCGACTGGTTCATTAGTTAGTTATTCACTAGGTATAACTGATATTGATCCTATAAAATATGACTTATTTTTTGAAAGATTCTTAAATCCAGAAAGAGTTACAATGCCTGATATAGATATCGATTTTGATTCTGAAAGAAAAGATGAAGTTATAAAGTATGTTACCAAAAAGTATGGTGAAAAAAATGTTGCTCAAATTATTACCTTTGTAACATTAAAAGCAAAACAAGTATTAAGAGATGTAGCAAGAATATTTAATTATGATAATTTAAAAACTGATAATTTTATTAAATTATTTGATTCAAAATTATCTTTATTAGAAAATAAAAAAAATAATCTAATAAAAATTGAACTTGAAAAAGATACATTATTATCTAGAATATTTGATATAAGTTTACATTTGGAAGGATTAAATAGACAAAGTTCTATTCATGCTGCTGGAGTAATAATATCAAGTAAAAATCTTGATAGATATATTCCTCTTTTAAAAACATCAACTGGTGATGTAGTAGCAGGTTATACAATGAATTATTTAGAAGAATTAGGTCTTCTTAAAATGGATTTTTTATCAATAGATAATTTAACTTTAATAAGTAAACTTCTAAATGAAATAAAAGAAATTAATTTTAATGATATTCCTATAGATGATAAATTAACATTGGAATTATTTAATAAAGCAAATACAGAAGGAATTTTTCAGTTTGAATCACCAGGTCTTAAGAATGTACTTAGAAAATTTAATGTAACATGTTTTTCTGATTTAGTTTCTTTAATAGCGCTTTTTAGACCAGGTCCTATGGATAATATAGATTCATATATAAAAAGAAAAGAAGGAAAAGAAAAAATAGAATATTTACATGAAGATCTAAAACCAATACTTGAAAGTACATATGGAATTATAGTTTATCAAGAACAAATAATGCAAATAGCAAATGTAATGGCTGGCTATACATTAGGTGAAGCTGATATATTAAGAAGAGCAATGGGTAAAAAAAGTCATTTTATTATGGAAAATGAAAGGGAAAAATTTATATCAAGAAGTATAAAAAAAGGATATAGTGAAGATGTAAGTAAAAAGGTATTTGAACTAATTTATAAATTTGCAGACTTCGGATTTAATAAATCCCATTCTGTTGGATATGCAACAGTAGCAGTAAAAATGGGGTATTTAAAAGCACATTATCCAAATTATTTTATGAGTCATTTACTTACTATGGTAATAGGTAATGATATAAAAACTAAAGAATATATAAATGAATCTAAAAATCAAGGTATTACTATATTAAAACCATCTATAAATGATAGTGAAAGTTATTATAAAGTAAATGGTAATAATATAATATATCCTTTATCTGCAATTCATAATGTTGGAGAAATAACTTCAAAAGAAATAGTTAAAGAAAGAAAAAATGGTGAATATAAAGATTTTGTAGATTTTGTTAAAAGATGCTACGGAAAAACAATAAATAAAAGAAAACTTGAATATTTAATATATGCAGGGGTTTTTGATAATTTTAATTATAATCATAAAACATTAATAGATAATATTGATATTATAATTAATTATGCAGAACTTGTTCATGATTTAGATGAATCACTTGTAAGTATACCAGAATTAAATATAAAAGATGAATATACAAAAGACGAATTAATAAAGCAAGAATATGATACTTTTGGTTTTTATTTAAGTTATCATCCCGTTCAAAAATATAGAAATAATAATTTTAATACAACTAATATAAAAGATAATTTTAATAAAATAATAAATATTTATTTATTAATTGATAGTATAAGACCAATAAAAACAAAAAATGGTGATAAAATGGCATTTTTATATGGTTCAGATGAATATGGAGAAATTGATATGGTATTATTTCCTAAGGTATATGAAAAATATTACAATATAGCAAGAGGAGATATTGTATTAATAACTGCTAAAGTAGAAAAAAGGGTAAATGAATATCAATTAGTTGT
>CANQAQ010000046.1 GCA_947589275.1 uncultured Bacilli bacterium
TAAAATATGGTTTAATAATATTAGGTTTATTATTAGTTATAGGTGCATTATTCTTTATTAATAAAAAGTTAAAATAAAGAACTAAAATTTAGTTCTTTATTTTATTATAAAATTAATTGATTTAAATGAAAAAGTAGGGTATAATTATAAATAGAATATAAGAAGGTAGGATTTATATGAATAATAAGAATATTAATAAAAAAGTTGTAATTATAATAATAGTTTTACTTGCATTGCTAGTAATTTCAATGTTAATAGCAAATTTTTATGTTAAAGCAGATGCATTTGCTAATATGGTAACAATTGATAAGTCACAAATTACTTCAATACAAACTGGTACAGGACCTTTTGATACTGTAGAAGGTTTAGGTAATGATGTAAGCGATAGTAATAGGATAGTTAGATCATTTGATTCTATTATTTATAATGTAGAATTTAATATTAAAGCAAAAGAAAATGCTAATGTAACTGATTTTGAAGATAGAAAAGTTGAAATAATTGTTAGTTTATCTGATGAAGACATTAAATATGTTTCATTTGGTGTTGGTGATCATTCATATGGTGCATCATTTACAATTGATGAAGATGGTAAAACTGCAAGATATATAGTTGATGGTGTTAATACATATAGTAATTTTACTGATAAAATAGTTTTAAATGTTAATAATGCTCCTAATAATTATGAAATAAAACCTACTTTTTCAATAAAAGAAACTACTGATGAAGATAACCCAAAGGAAATAGAAATAAATAAAGATATCATAAATTATATGCCTACAATAGTAACTTCAAAGGCAAATATAGATATAGTCGCAGTTTCATCTAATGATACTCAAACAGGAAGTATAAATGGTGAAGAAGGAAGATTTGTAACTTTTGGTATTGGTATTCAAATATTAGGTGACACAAATGAAAAAGGTATTAAAGGAATGCAAATACCTAGTTCTGATATATCATTTGATATAGAATTATCTCAAAGTAATGGTGAAGATGTAATAGTTGATAATAGTTATATAAGACCATATAAAAATGAAAATATTGATGAAATAAGACCAGTATCACTAGATTTACCATATAACATAAATAATAGTGATGTCTCAATTAACAAAAAAAGTGGTAATATTTACACTGTAACTATTAGTAATTATAATGCAGATAGTAATACTTTAACAGGTAGCCAAACAGCAATAGAAAATAATAGAAGAATTTTTGTATCTATTGCATTAACTTGTTTTTCAAAAAGAGTAGATGTTGATGGTAAAAACGATATAGTTGTATCCTTAAATGTAAATTCTAGCAATGATGTAGTTGCAAAAACTATAATGAATGAGGATTTAAAAGAAGTTACACTTTCAAATAATATAGCTCAAGCATCAAATAGATATCAAGAAGAAAATGATTATGGTGTAACTGGATCATTTGTATCTAAACAAACGTATAATGAATTATCAAATCAGGGAAAGGGTTATGGTTCAGTAACACGAGGAGACGAAATAGCATATAAATCAACATTTAATTTTAAAAATAGTGTTTTAAAAACTGGAATAAGTCAAATTATCAAAGTTGACCCTAATGCATATGAAATAATAAAATTAACAAAAGAAGATGATTATAAGATAAATTTAACATGTGAAAGTGAAAAATGTAATATTTCAAAAGGTGATTTTACGGTTAAATTTGTTACAGGAGATTTTTCTAAAGATAATTTTGAAGTTATAAATTATAGTAATGATACTATGGATAGTAGTTTATTACCACTTGATAGTGCTTCAATAATGAATCAATGTAAGATTGTTAAAAATAATTTTGATAGTTTAACTTCTGATCAAATAATGAATTTGTATGGTGGCCCATGTATTAAAGCAAAAGATGGTACTGAAAAAGAATATACAAGTATAGATGAAATAGGTAATGAAAGAATTTCTAAAATTATTTTAGAAACAAAAGAAGATAAAATATTAGATAGCTCTATAACAGTTGATTTTATAGCTGGTTTTAGAGTAAAAAATGTACCTGATATTACACAAACATATCAAGGAGTAACACTTGTTAAATCAAAAAATGCTAAAAATATGATTTATTTTTCACCTAGTGTAACAGATGATAATAGTAGTGTAGCAAATTATAATAATTATATAAAAACAACTTATAATGGTACAAATGCTGTAGTTGATAATAAAAGTTATGGTGATAGTTTAAAAATAATTAGTTATTCATCAAGAAATGAAATAAATATAACTAATAAAAAAAGTGATGGTACTAAGAAAACTACATATAACATAATTGATAATGATATATTAAATTATAAAATAAATGTTAATATTAATGATAATAGTATGAATGTAGGTTCTGATGATGTTTGGTACATAAAATCATTACAAGTAACTGTAGTTTTACCAAGCTATATAACATTTAAACAAAATAGTGAGTATTCAGTACCAGAAGTTATTTTAAATTCTGATGGAACTACTACATTAATATATAATTTACCATATACAAAACCAAATCAAACAATAGATCCTATTTATTTTGATGCTACATTTAAACCAAATATAAAAGGATCAAATAATGAAGTAGTTGTTACAAGTACAGTAGATGCAATAAATGTTAATAATGAAAAAGATACTAGTGCTATTGGATCATCAACTTCTAAAGAAATAATATATGTAAATGGATATGAGGGTATAATAGTAACAGAAGAAGTTGGAGATATTGGAGAAGTTGTAGAAAAAGATAAAGATTTTAATTATAGTATTAGTTTATACAATAGTTCAAATAAAGTAGTAGAAAATGTAAATTTAATGAGTATATTACCACATAATAACGATGAATTTGGTAGTAGTTTTAATGGTTCATATACTGTTAAATTATTACTTCCATCTAATATTTCAAATGCTAAAGCATATTGCTATACTGATGAAATAAGTAAAATTAATAAAAATGTTGATAGTAATTTAAATAAATGGGAAGAATGTAATATAACAAATGAATATGTGGATGCTAAAGCGTTTAAACTTGAAAATATAAATATTAATCCTGATTCTAAAATAGAAGGAATAATAGTTCAAATAAAACCAAAAGATAATGATTATAATGATAAATACTATAATATCACTTATGCAAAGAGTGATAAATTATCACAAAGTTCTTCACAAGCTACAAAAGTTAGAGTAGTAAATAGAAGTATTTCAGGTCAAGTATTTGTTGATCAAAATCAAAATGGTATAAAAGATGATAATGTTTATTTAAGTAATATAAATGTTAGTTTATGTAAGTTAGATTCATATAACAAATGTACTGAAATAGATAATATTGAAACAGATGAAAATGGTAAATATTCATTTAATAAATTAGACGTAGGAAGATATAAAGTTAATTTTCTATATAATACTGAAGAATATGATGTAACAAATAGATATTTTACTCAAGATGAAACAAAAGATTCTGATGCATATAAAGTATCAGATATAAATGGTAAAGCTGAAATAAGTAGTAAATTAAATGGTATTAGAGTAACTAAAGATATTGAAAAACAAAAAAATTATGATATAGGATTAATACCTAGAAAAGGTTTTGAAATAGATATAAAAAAGGGTATTAATAAAGTAGAAATTAATAATAATGGTATTGTTAATACTTATTCATATGATTTTCTAAAAACAGTATCTTTAAGTATTAAAAAACCAAATAATTTAACTGCAAAAGTAACTTATGGTTTTACAGTAACAAATAATAGAACTAATTCAGGTTATATAAAGTTAATTGAAGAAAATATTCCTACTGGTTTAAGTTTTAATTCTAATTATGAAGAAAATAAAGGTTGGTTTAGCGTTGATGGTAAAGTATTCTATGATGGATTAAAAAATACACTTATTAATCCAGGTGAGACTAAAACATTTGAAATAACACTTGATATGAATTCAAGAAATGAAGCAGGTACTTTCTTAAATGAAGTATCAATTGTTGAACTTGAAGAATATGAAGAAAAAAATAATACTACCTCTAATAATGATTATTATGTTAATAATTTTGAAATAGGTACTAAAATATCATATGCTGGAGTAAATTTCTATGTAATAAACGATGATGGAGTAAATGTGACTTTATTAGCTGATGAAAATGCAGTTAAAAATAAAATGAGTCATATAGCAAGTTCAAAATCTGTTTATAAATGGAGTGATTCACTAATAAATAAGTATATAAATAATGAATGGCTTAATAATACAAGTATTGATATTGGATCATTAATAGAAAGTGAAATTTGTGATGATGCTTCTGGATTAGAAGAAGGATCATATGGTGGAACATTAAGAGAAGAAGGAACATGTCAAAGTGGAATTTATAGTAAATCAAAAGTTAGATTACTTACAATTAAAGAATTTGAAAATTTATTAGCAACATTAAGTGATGTTAGTTTCTTAGTTGGTAATGAAAGCTATTGGACAATGAATAGTAGATATATTCCTCTTATTAAAGATGAATTTGGAGATGTAACTAATTCTGTATCTAATGAAGCTATATATATAAATAATACAACAAGTCCAGTTGCTGTAAAAGCAACAACAAAAGCAAATGTAAGACCAGTTATTACAGTACCTAAATCTAATATAATATTACAGTAAGGAGGATACAAAAGTGAAAAAAATACTAAATAAAATTAAAACAAAATGGATAAATACTGATACAAGAAAAAGAACTAGAATCTTAACAATATCAGTATTAGCAGTATTATTTGTATCTGCTGTTATTATATTAAATAATG
>CANQAQ010000047.1 GCA_947589275.1 uncultured Bacilli bacterium
TTGATAAAAATACTCTTGATTTTTTGAATTGTTAGAGTGATAAATATTTTAGCCAAAAATGAAATTAAAGGTATCTAATTTGCTTATATTTGAGTTTAATGAGTACTTTTAATCTCCTATATGGTCTAAAAAGAACATTGCTTAAAACGGTTAAAAGAAAGGAGTATGGGCATGCTATTAGATAATACTGAAAGAGTTATGAATTTAGTTAACAATGTTGATGATTTAAAAGGAGTTGATAAAGTAAGACTAGCAATATATTTACTTGAAAATTTAAATTTTACTACTGAATATGATATAAATAGTTTTATTACTCTATTAAAAGAGGTTTTAGGAGAGTTAGATTTTAATTATAATAAAGTAATAACCAACTTTGCTAAATATAAGAATTTACTACTTATATCAGCCAAGTATATGGAATTAACAGAGTTAGAAAAGAAAAAATTTTCGGTAGAATTATTATTTAATATCTTTCAATATGATTTCAAAGATAAAAATATAAATACTAAAATAAATAAAAGATTAAATGTGTATGATTATTGTTATTCATTAAATATAATGTAAAAGCGAGAGTATGAAATAAAAATCATATTCTTGCTTTTTTATTTGATTATTTTTGAATTATTTGTTCTACCAACTAAATAATCCATTGAAATATTATAAGTTTTACAGATGGTATAAATAGTAATTGTATTGATAAGAAATTTACCTGTTTCATAGGTGCTATAAGTCGCTTGTGAAAAATTACAATCATCTGCTAGTGCTTGTTGAGATAGATTAAGTTTCGTTCTTAATTCCTTTAATTTCTTTCCGATCTTTTCTTTATTTGTATTTATTTTTCCATATTTAGTATTATTCCTAGTAAAGCCACAAACATAATCTAATGAATAATCGTATAGATTACAAAATTTTATCAATTTATTAAAAGGCATAGTATCGTGAGCATTTTCCCAACCTGATACAGTATTCTTACTAACACCAAATACATAACCTAGTTCCTCTTGTGTCATTTCTAATTCTTCTCTACAAAACTTTAAATTATTATCTATCATACCTATCACCAATAATAATTTTCCCATTAAGAATTGAATTATTAGCAAAAGTGTGGGTCTATTATTGAAAATGTGATATAATACTATATGTCAATATGATTACTTTGAAAAGTGAGGTGAAATGATGTCAAAGCAGAATCAAAATGACAATATATTAGATAAAATTATTGATTTAGAATTGCTTTATAGTATTAAAAATTCAGAAATATATTTAAAATTTCTTGATAATCAAATTAAATTCTATCAAAATCAAATTACTTTTTTGGAAGATAATAAACCATTGTTCTTTCAAAAGAAAAAATTGGAAGAATATGTTAGAAAAAAAGAAGAATATGAGAAAAAAATATATGAAAATTATAGTAAAATGAATGAAGAAGTTGAGTATATAATACAAATTAAGAAAAGTATTAACAATTAAATAAAAAAGTTAGATTTTAATGTTATAATATATTTATGAAACAAAGGGATTTATAGAAATGGAGGAATTTATGAAGAAAGGTTTAAAAATTACTTTAATTATTCTAGGAGTTTTGGTGGGGATAATTACACTTGATACTTTACAAGCAAAAATATTTAATAATAGTCCGATTATTAAAATAAGAAAAAATTTAAAAGGTGGTTATGTAAAATACATTGATAAAGGTCTATTTGTTAATCATTACTATTGTTCTAATAAAGAAGAAAAAACTTTATTTAAAAATGTTAAATATGCTTGTCCTATTGAGGATAATGATATAACAGATAATGGATTGGATAAAGAGTTCTTGCAATGTTTAGAAAGTGAGTTAGGTGGATATCTTGTAACTGAAAAAGATGATTTAGTGGAGATACCTTTAAGCAAAATTAAGAAGAATGATACTGATAAAATTGAATATTATAAGGGTGTGTATGCTAGTGAGCATCCTGACAATATGTATGTAATAGTCTATCCTAAAAATGGTACTTATGATACAAATGTTATGAAAGATTTTGATAAATATTTTTATGAAAAATTTTCAACATATCAAACATACAGTAGTCCAACAAGTCCTACGATTTATATTCACAACTCTAACCTTGATGTAGATTTTAAAAATGTTTTGAATAAATGTCAAAAAAGTAATAGTTCTAATGAAGGTAAATCAATTTCATCTAAAACTTTAAATAAGTTAAATGCTACTAAAAAAATAGTAATTAAAACGAGTGATAATGAACTAGGAACAATAAATGATAATATTAAAATAGAGAAAATATTGAGTGCTATATCAAGTAGTAAACAATATGGAGATGCCTTTTTATGTGATAATTATGCCTTTAATTTTGAAATGTATGATCAAAACAATAAGTTAATTGATACTATTTATGCTTGGCATGATGGAAAAAGATTAATTCCATCAAGTATAAATAATAAAGGATGTTCTTATTATTCTATTTCAAATGGTTTTAATTTAAGGCAAATTATTGAAGAAGAAACAGATTATGTATTTTATAACATTTTAGATTTTAGAGATAACATTAATGAAACAACAGAAAGTTTAATATATAAAGATAATAAAAATAGTTATTATTTAAAAGGCAAAGATTCGAATGAAATACTAATTGAATTTATGTTAAATAATAAAGTTATGACTCTTAAATATGCTTTAGAAAACAAATATATCTCTGCTGAAAAAGTGGCAAATGATTATAAAGATATTTTAATAAAAAAGTAAAGTTGTAAGTTTTGAAAGTGAGATGTAATATGAAAAATAAAATTTTTTCAATAATATTATATATTGTTGCCTGTTTATTTGGACTTGTTTATTTAATAAGTGAATTTTTGCCCGATTTTCATTTATCTGAATTTGGAAGAGTATTTTTATTGTGTGGAAGTTGCTTATTTCTATATTTTGGTGCTTTTCTATTATCAAAACATAAAAATAATGATAATAAACCTATGAGAATAAATCTATGGATTTTCTTTATATTGTATATATTGCTACTTGTTACATTAACATTATTTGATGCTATGTGGGGAAGAAATGGCTTAACTTTTATAAATTGGTTTAGTGAAGAATTTGTTTATTTTGTTAAACATTCAGTAAACTTTATTCCATTTAAAACAATTATTGAATTTATAAAAGAATTTAATAGTATGTATAGTAGTCGTACAATACTTCTTAATTTATTTGGCAATTTTATTGCTCTAATGCCTATGGCTTTCTTTCTTCCACTATTATTTAAAAAAGAAAGTAAATTTAAAAATTATCTTATAACAATAATTTTAATTGTTTTAGGTATAGAATTAACTCAATTATTAACTGCTTCAGGACGCTTTGATATTGATGACTTTATATTAAATGTTTCAGGAGCAACACTAATGTATTTCATTTTAAAAATGAAAAGTGTAAATAAGTTAATAAAAAATATATTTTTATTAGAAAAAAATAAAATATCTAAAAAAAGTATAATTAGAATTATAGTATCTATTTTGATTGTTTTACTATTTGCTATCGGCATAGTAAAATTTAGAAATAAACTATATAATGATAATTATGATGAATACAATAAAACACATAATCCTCAAATTACTATAATTGATGAATCAGAAAATACTTGTGATCAAGCATTAGATTTATTTTATGAAGATGATTTATATAAGTATTATTTTACTTGTATGAAAAGTGATAAAGTTTATGCTTTTGTAAATGATGAAGAAAAATATTTAGTAAAAGATTTTATGAAAAATGAAACATATAACTATGACATAGATAGAATGTTACAAAGATTAGATTTTTATAAAGTTGATTATATAAAAGAAAATAAATATGAATACATAACACTTAATGTTAATGTTCCTAATAATTCTTATGGTGGTTATTCGAGCCCGAATATTTACATAAATATTGATAATAAAAATATTTTAAGTGCAGATTATGATTATGAAAACGAATATGATGCAACATTTAATTATAAAATACATTTAATTCCTAAAGAAATAGGATCTACAAATATTGATATTACATTTAAAGATAATAATGAAAAAGTATTGAAATTTTATAAATATTCAATTAGTATTGATAAAGAATTAAATGTGAAATTTGAAGAAATAAAGTAAATTGGAGGACTTATGAAAAAGAAAATAGGTATTGGTATTGGTGTATGTTTGTTAATACTTGTAATTGTAGGAATAATAACAAACTATGCTGATAGCGCTAATGTA
Source organism: uncultured Bacilli bacterium (assembly GCA_947589275.1). Lineage (GTDB taxonomy): Bacteria > Bacillota_I > Bacilli_A > RF39 > UBA660 > CAG-433. Next base: position 4,234 of record CANQAQ010000047.1, read on the forward strand.
ACAACAGGACATGAGCCGAAATATTGTATAAAGATAGTTAGTGAAGATGGTAGTAAAATAACTTATTGGGGATTAGGATATAAAGTTATTAGATATGTTAGAGTATCCCCAAATGAACCTTACGAAAACAATATTGGTGTCAAAATGGGAAGTTGGTTTATGAAATATGAATTGCCTATGGATAATGAAAAAAATCATAAAAAAGATATAAATATAAAAGAATTAGATGATTTTTATAACTTAGAATTAACAAAGGAAAATGATATAAGAAATTTAAGTAAAGAATATAATTCTTTTGATGCACAAAAAGATAATTGTTTTGTAATAGGTGCAATGGTTCATAATGAAAATTTATATAAGGAGTTTATGGAAAAATATAAAAATAAGGAAACAGCCTTTATAAGAGTAGCCCAAAATACAATTGAAGGAGATTTAATAATATATGATATTTTATATTATAAAAATACAGATAAGTTGTATTTAGTT
>CANQAQ010000048.1 GCA_947589275.1 uncultured Bacilli bacterium
GGATTTATGAAAAATCTATTTAAATTAAATTTACCATATTTGAAATTTTATCAAATATTAAGAAAGATGAGTAGTTAGTATGAAAAAAACAAAGGTAGTATATATATTAAGTTCAGATCAAAATTATGGAGCACCAAAATCATTAGTTGACTTAATATTAAATTTAAAACAACATCATAACATATATCCAATAGTCATAACTTGTACAAAAGGAAATGTAAATGAAATATGTAATAAAAATAATATAGAGAATTATTGTATAGATTACGATGCATTTATGATTGTTGGTGGCAGTAATTTGTTTAGAAAAGTGGTAAAAAGAGCATTATATGGATATTATTTTTTAAAATATAAAATAAAAAATTATTTTTCAATAAAAAAAATTGAAAAGATAATAGATTTTAATGAAGTCAATTTAATTCACACTAATATAAATAGAATAGATATCGGAGCTTATTTGTCTAAGAAATATAATATTCAACATATATGGCATATTAGAGAATTTGGGAAAGAAGATTATAATTGTATTTCACTAAGAACCAATTACATAAAGTATATGAATAGTAATCCGAACAACACTTTTATTGCTATATCAGAGGCTATAAAGAAAAAATGGGTTGACTTAGGATTAAACGATGAAAAGGTCAAAGTAGTATACAACGGAATAAATTTAGATAATATAGAAAATAGGAAAGAAAACAAAATAGAAGGTAAAATAAAAATAATTTTTGCTGGTTTAATTAGTGAAAATAAAGGACAATTACAACTTATAAAAGCGATTTCACAAATGGATGAAAAGTATAAAAAAAATATAATTGTTGATTTTTATGGCAATGGAAGACAGCAATATATTAAGTACTTAAAAAGAATAATTAAAAAAAATAATATATGTAAAAATTTCAATTTTAAAGGATATTCAAATATGCTAAATAGTATATACAAAAATTATAATATAGGTATAATGTGTTCTAAAAAAGAAGGATTTGGGCGTGTAACAGTAGAATACATTTCTGCAGGGCTTTATGTTATTGCATCAAACACAGGAGCAAATCCAGAAATTATAAAGAAAGAATTTGGGGAATTATATAAATATGGTGATACTAAAGATTTAATAAATAAGATAAAAAATGCTTTTGGCAAACAAGTTGATATAAATTTTGCAAGAAATTATGTCGCTGAAAATTATTCAAGTAATGTTTATGCAAATAAAATATACATAATATATAGCAAACTTTTAGATGGAGAAGAATATGGAAGAAAATAATTCAAAAAGAAATTTATTATTTTTTGTATTATTGTTGTTTCCATTTATAAAGCCACCATATTTTAATCAATTTTATATAATTAAAAATTTATATAATGTATTGGAAATAATTGTATTATTTATAATAATACTAATGTTTTTTAAAAAAAAGGAATATTCAAAAATATATATATATTTTGTAATTTTTTTAGCAATATCCTTCGCTATTACACTTTTTAAAGGCGAAAGTATCATATATTGTGCACAACTATATATACCAACTTTTGCAATAAGTACATTGGTAGAATTTAATATTAGAACTCATCCCAGGAAAATTTTAACAGCTTTATTATTAATTTTAGTTCCATATGCAATAATAAATTTTCTAACCATTTTAATTTTTCCAAATGGTTTGTACTTTAACTTAACGAGAAATAATATTAAGTATTTGTGTTGGTTCCTTGGATACAAAAACCCTCAAATAAGAATATTACTTCCAATGATAGTATTACTATTTATTTATTCATCATTATCTAATAAAAAGACTTCAAAGGTAACTATTATTACATTTATTATAACGTGGCTAACTATTTTAAAGTTAGAATCCGCGACAGCATTAGTAGGAATGGCACTATTCACAATTGCGATGATTATTAAAAATATTAAGATATTTAAAGCAATAATAAAAAAAATAAATTTTGTTTTTTTATTGTTAATGTCAATTGTAATAATTATATTAATTGTTGAATTTAATGTACAAAATTACTTTGCATTTTTTATAGAAAACGTGCTCCACAGAGATCTTGATTTTACAGATAGAGTTTTTATATGGAAAAGTACATTTGATTATATTTTAAAATCTCCAATAATAGGGTATGGTATTAGAAATGATGAAATAGTGTATAACTTTATTAATGCAACGCATCCACATAATTATCTTTTATATAATCTATATAATGTTGGTATAGTAGGAACTTTTGTATTATTAAAAATATGGAATTTATGTTATAAATCGCTAAAAAAAAATATTAACAGAAAAGAAGCAACATATCTTTATATTTGCTTGATTTCGTTTATAATTATGGGGTTTACAGAGTCATTAACTGATTGTAATTTGCTTTTTCCATTGCTTATAATCGGATACAACTTAGATTATATAAAAAAGGGGGCAGATAAAATATGAAAGTCTTAAAAAAAATTAAAAGTATAATATACGTTTCTTATTTTAATTTATTCTATAAAAACACTAAAATTTGTAAAAGCTCAATAGATTTATCTAGCCACTTACAATTCGAAAAAAATGCTTGTGTAAGTATTGGAAAAGGCTTTGTGCTAAATAGCAATTCTTTTATTAGAGTAAGAAATAACGCTACATTATTTATTGGAGAAAACTGCTTTTTTAATAATGGCTGTATTATTACTTGTAGAGAAAAAATAACAATTGGTAATAATGCAATATTTGGACCGAATGTATTAATATTTGACCACGATCACAATTATAAAAGCCAAGATAGAAAAAATAATTTCATTAGTTCTGAAATAAAAATAGGCAACAATGTTTGGATTGGCGGCAACTGTTGTATTCTGAAGGGCAGTGACATTGGCGATAATTGTGTTATTGCAGCGGGAGCAATTGTTAGTGGAAAAGTTTTACCAAACACAATTTATTATTCAAAAGACAAAACAAAGAAAATTGGTGAGTAGTATGAATAAACAAGATGTTAAAGAAACTATAATATATTTTATAGGAACAGTGCTTGTTTCTATTTTAGGTTTTATAATGTCAGTTTTATATTCAAAAATGTTTAAACCCTATGATTATGGGGTTTACTCGTTAGTATATAGTTTATATAACCTTTTATTAAACATATATGCAGGTTGGATATCTTTATCAATTATTAGAAATGCAAAAGTATATAAAAATAAAAATCAAAGCAATGAGTTATTCTCTTCATTCTTCTTATTGCACATAATTATGTCATTTGCTTTTTTTGTTATAGTTAATGGTGTTACTAGTTTTTTAAATCTTAATACCTTATATAAAGAATTAATGTTCATATTCAGCTTGATATATTTTTTTGAAGAAGAATTATTAATTATTAATACATATTTAAGATCAGAAGGTAATGCTAAGCAATATAGTCTGAACACAAGTATAAATAGTTTTTTAAAGGTAGCATTTTTGATTTTAATATTTTTTATAATAAAATGTAAAAATGTTACCGCGATTGCCTACAGTCTTTTATTATCAGAAATAGTACAATGTATTTATCTTTACAAAAAACTAAAATTGTCTCAATTTTATAAAACAAAAAAAGTTAATTTTGAAATTATAAAAAGTATGTTTATATATGGTATGCCATTAATTGGAGTGTCAGTGACTAATTGGATTTTAAATGTATCTGATAGATATATAATAAGATTTTTTTATTCTGAAAGTGAAGTTGGCCTTTATTCATATGCATATACACTAGGAAATAGTATTTTTAACTTATTAACAAGTTTTATTATGCTAGGGGCTTATCCCAAAATCGTTAAAGCGTGGGAAGACGAAGGCAAAGAAAGTGCAATAAATGTTATTAAAAAATATTTAACAGTATATTTTTTAATAATAATTCCAGCAATACTTGGGGCATGTTTTATTTCGAAAGACTTCTTTTACTTATTTACAGAGAAAAGTTACCAATCTGGATATGGAGTATTTAATATCACTTGTATTGCTATTAGTATATTAGGACTAAGCAATTACATTAATAAAACCTGGGAATTAAACAGTAATACAAAAATGATTTTCATTCTATATGTTTTAACAGCAGTTTTAAATATAATATTAAATTTTACAATGATTCCAAAATATGGTTATTGGGTTGCTGCACTTACAACATTGATTTCATGTTCATTTTATTTAGTGATGGCGTTTATTTTATCTAGAAAAACACTAAAAATAACAATAGAATTTAAAAAGTTATTTTATATATGTTTGTCGTCACTAACAATGATTGCTTTTATGAAATTGTTTATACTACTAGTTTCAAAAATAACTTTATTAACTTTTATAGCACAAATTTTAATAGGAATAATTACATATTTTTTAGCGATAATGTTTTTTAAAATTATAGATATAAAAGATATTATGGATTTCTTCAAATTAAGAAAATAATATAACAATTATTTTAAAAAATATATTTGAAAAATTATAGAGGAGATTAATTATTATGAAAAAAATCGATTTAAAAGGAAAAACAATATTTGTAACTGGAGCAGCAGGATTTATTGG
>CANQAQ010000049.1 GCA_947589275.1 uncultured Bacilli bacterium
AATGATTAAAATACCAAAGTGTTGCTCGCTTATAAAAACTAAACATCGCAATTAGCACGATGATTTTTACTTTTTTTTTGGGTAAATGCAGAAGATATCTACAACTTTTTTTAGTGATAAATAAATATTACTAACTGCTAGAATATATTAAAATTTATTTAAACAAGTTTACTTAATTTTATATATATAGTATAATGTTATTAGTTATTTCGGAGGGTTGTTAATATGGAAAACATAAGTAAAGAAGAATATGAAAACATGACAGAAGAAGAAAGATTATTATATTCAATTAAAAATATGCATGAAAAAAAGACAAAATAACACCAATAGCAGAAACAATATCAAAATTAGTTCAAGATGAAGAATTTATTGAAGAAACGACAAGTTTGTTGAATGGATTTTTTGATGATGAACCAGTTAATAAAAATCCACTAACTGATGTTCCTAATCCTGAAATGAGATTATATTCCATAGATGATAATTATTTTGAATCTATTGATGAATTATTACAATATTGTAGAATTAATAATAAATCTACAAAAGATTTAAAAATTTTAGATTATTATAGAGAATTTGCTGGTTGTAGTGATGTAATAAGCGAACAAGATTGCGATACAATAATGTTTTATACCTCTGTTGATGAGGATGGCTATGGTATATACAATAATGAAAGGAGTATATATCGTGGAAAATTTACATGGGAATATAATCATGGAAGTATACGAGAAATGTATAAACCTTTTAAAGATAAAGGTGTAGTTTTTGAAAATGATATATATGCTAAAAAAGATAAAAGAATGCAGAATATTTTAAAATGTTGTAGAAAATAAAATTTATTTAATATAAATAAAAAATAAGATGATTATATACTAATCTCATAATCATCTTTTTCTTTATCTATATTTTATCACTATCAAAATGTAGTGAGTATGTAAGTTCTGATATATATAAATCTCATTCTTTCTTCAAGTCTATTTTGAATTTTCTATTGAAATAAAAAAATCATCTCAATATGAGTTGATATCTATCGTAAATGTTCAAAAAGTTCGAACAGATTCATCATTGAAGCGATTGATTGTTAGGTTATTAACACTTAACAAACTCAAAATTCATAATTACTTAATAAATCAATTATAACGGATTTTTATTTTACAATCAATCATTATAAAATTTTATTCAATAAAAATATTTTTATTTATGTTAATTAACAGAATAAACAGGCAATTAATGGTATAATGTTATTGGTGATAGTATGCGTGAAGAAATACTTAAAAAAGTAGATATTTTATATACGATGTGGAAACAAGGGAGTTTAGGTGGAGAGATTATGCCTGAAGATGAAAATCCACATTTAGATAAAGAATCTTTAGAAAATTATTTATATTTTACTTTGCCAATGGCACTTAATTATCAAAGAAATTCTTATACTTTATGGGAAAGTGCAAACAAAACTTATCAAGATGAAGAAACAAGATTTGTTTTTAATCCAAATGAAGTTTTAAATAGATCATTTGAAAAAGTACAACATGCTTTAACAAAATATAAAATTGCTTTACAAAAGAATAAACAAACTGAAATATGGATAAAGTTATGTAATACATTTGTAGAATTATTTAATGGAGATATTAGAAATTTATTTGATCAATTAGATAACAATATTGATAAAATAAGAGATTTTATTCAAAAAGAAAATAAAACAAAATTTCCATATTTATCTGGTACTAAAATTTGTAATTATTGGTTATATGTTATCTATCAATATACTGATAGAAAATATAAAAATATTGAAAATCTAACTGTGGCTCCCGATACTCATGTTTGTAAAGCTACGTATAGGCTTGGATTAATTACAGAAGATGAACTAAACTCAAATAATGTTCAGTTGATTGTAATTGATAGGTGGAATCAGTTATTTAAAGGTACAAAATATAAGCCAATTGATATACATACGGCATTATGGTTATGGAGTAGAAATGGCTTTAAAGAATTAGATCAAAGTATTTTGAATAATAAAAAATTAAAAATATAATTAAGAATTCTTATCAAAAAAATAACTATATTGAAAAATTTAGAAAAAGAAATTTATTGTCTTTTGAAAAAACATTTTAAATCAAGTTATCATTTTTCCTTATTAATTAATTTAACATATCCAACTTCTCTTATATAACCTAAACTTTCATAAAATTTTTGCCCCGTAATATTATCCTTTTCAGCAATCAAGGAAATAAAATCACATTCTAAATTTTTAGCAAATTCATAAATATAATCTAACATTTTAGTACCAATTTTCATTCTACGATAATCTTTATGAACACCTAAATTCCATACAGTTAAAAATGGATGAAGTTCTTCAACTATATCACGATTAACAATAATAGTAGCCATTCCAACAATTTTTCTATTTAACTTTACAACAATATTGTGATAATCAGGATTATTATAAATACTATCATATTGATCAAATAATTTTTCATAGTTTGTTTTTAAATTATGATTAGTATCATAAATGGCAATAGCTTCTTTTAAATCTTCTTTTTTCAATTTTTCAATAATTAATTCTTCCATAAAGATTCCTCCAATTAATATTATTTTACCATATTTTTTATACATTTAACTACCTATCTGCAACAAAGTATTTTTTTTATCAAACTTATTTGTCTTTTAATTGGGTATAACTTGTAAAAATGATATATTAGATAGTCTATGCAAGATGTATTACGTTAATAATTATTTTGTGTGATTCAAACAAAAATGGATTTTTTTTAAATGTATGTTTTTGCTCTATACAAATTCCAACTTAAGTTTAGATATTTTAGGTATTTTCATAATTTTTTCTTTAGCACTTAAAGAAATTCTAAAGTTTCTATGGTTATTTTAATTCGTTAATCCTACTTTAAAATATGAAAAAAAACATATCAACGAGTTATATAGTATATTTTTTAAAAAGAAAACTCATATGACAGTGTGAATAACTATCATAATGGAGCAAGTGTTTAATATATCTACAACTTTTTATTAAACGTTGCTAGTTTCACTTTAATATTTTTTCATATTTTTTATCCAAAGATGACTTTAACTTAGATATATTTGCATTGCGAAAATTATCTTTGAATTCATAATTAGGATTCTCAACAAATTCGTTATTCTGTACATCAAAATATCCTAATATAAATATTGATGGTAAGAGTGCTATATGTGTTGGGTTACCATAAATGTCATGGTAATCACTTGATAATTTATCAGTTGATTCAAGTACAATAGAAGTATTACTACAAGAAATAAAATATTTTGACTCATAAGGAAATAATAATTCTTTAGGAATACAGAGAATTATTACTGCATTTACTGTATCATTTATAAAAGAACGTAAATCATATAAACATTCTTCATATGGCAAATTAAAGCGTCTTGAGGTAAAAGCGATGCCATATGAATCATCTTGTATAATTAGGCCTTCTTTTAATATTTTATTTGGTAAGGTATGATTGATACAATTATCTCTATTAAAAATAGCATGTCCTGCAACATAATCCTCATTTTTAACCATATGAAATATATAATCTACTAAATGTGTAATATTCGTATTATCTCTATTATCTACTTTTGACAAAATAATTAACCCCCCTAGGAATTTTGACAGGTATATCAAAATATCTTTAGAATATAAAAATACCAATCGTTCGATTGGCTTTCCTTTTATATCAATGCTCGAAAAGTTCGAACAGATTCGTCA
>CANQAQ010000050.1 GCA_947589275.1 uncultured Bacilli bacterium
TTCTTATATTAACTATTTTTGGATATTCATTAACTAATCTTTTAATTACATGATAAAATTTATATGATGACAAAAGTTCAAATATTATATCAAATTTATAATCAATATCAATATCACATTTTTTGTTTTTTAACTCAATATCTTTAATAAATCTTTCAAAAATAGTTTTACATTCTTTTAAAATTATCTTTTCTTTTTTGTCATTTTTTTCTAATACTTGTTTTCTATATTTTATAGAATCTAATGTACTATGTAAAAAATATAAATATTCTTCATCATTAGTCTTATTTTCACTTAATATTCTATCACATATAGTATTAACATAATTAATAGTTGAACTTTTTATTTCACCATATCTTATTAAATATCTAAAATTTTTAATAATATCTAATGTTTTATAGTGATCAACTGATTGACCATTTAAAATATTATCATATATAGCATAATCACATTCATCTAATTCAATATTTTCAGAAGATTCTATTTTTCTTTTTTTGTTAATATCACATTTTATATTTTCTTTTTTTAGTTTTTGATTTTTTTCATTATTAATTACATTTTTAAGATGACATAATATATATTTTATATTACGCCTAACATTATAATCTTCATTATCCTTTTCTTTTATAATATCTTTTAATGTATCTATTATATCTATTCTTGTTTTAGAATTTATATCTAATGAATTTAAAAGAATATTAATAATTTTATTATTAAATTTTAAATCTTTATCTAAATGCTTTTTATATATAATTTTATTTAATCTAATTAAATCATTATATAGATCTTTAAGTGCAACTATTACTAAATTTAATTGTTTTTTAACTTTTATATTTTTATTAAATAATTTTAATGATTTAATGTCTAATAAAGAAATTCTATAATAAATTTCTTCTAATTTAATAATTTTTTCTAATACTTGTTTTTTATATTCTAAATAATTCGTATCTTTTTTATCATTTATTATTTTGTTAATTTGCTTTTTTAGTTCCATATTAACCCCCACATAATATATTAATTTCTTTTATTTTCACTAATTAATTCAATAGAATCAGTTATATATTTAATTCTTTCAATTATTCTCTTTGCCTTAACTTTATCTACTTGACCATTTCCATAACTTAAGTGTAATTCAAGTTCCTTTAAATTTAAATTTGATGTAAAAAATGTTGGTAATTTTTCATCCATTCTATATTGAAGTATTGGGCCTAGTATTTCATCTCTTGACCAAGAACTTACACTTTCAGCACCTATATCATCTAAAAGAAGTATATCTGATGTTTTAGCATAATTAAATATACTATCAAAATCTTTACCAAAAGATGCTTTTAAATTTCTTAAAAATTCTGGATAATATATTAATGCTCCTTTATAACCATTTTTTACAAGTTCATTTATCATTGCAGAAATTATATATGATTTACCAGATCCAAAACTTCCACTTAAATATAAACCTTTCCATGCTTTTTTTTCTTTATAATTTTTTATAAACGTTGTTACCCATTTTATTACTTCTACTCTATTTTTATCATTTGTATATATATCTTTCATCTTAGCATTTCTAACTTCTTTTGATATAGAGAAAACATATCCTTCTTTTATGTATTCTATATCGTTTAATAATTCTTTTTTAAATTTACATGCTTTATGTGAAAATAAAAGATTACCATTAATTAATAAAGGTGAATATTTACAACCTATAACTTCATTCTTACAATTATCTAAACTATTACATTTATTACAATTTTTTTCTTCAATAGCACATTGTTTTATCTTAGATGTATATTTTATTAGATAATCATCATTTAAATTAATTTTATTAACTATTTTAACAAAATCTGTATCTTTCTTATTTTTAAAAAATTCTACCTTCAAATCTTCTATATTTTTATTTATTTTATTATCTATAAAATTATTAATATTTCCCATATACTACCTCATATAAATTCTTTAAGCATATTTTTAACTTCATTTTCTTCTTCTTTAGAAATTGATTTTTTTTCTATCTTTTTATCAAACCATTCTGGTAAATTTTTATCATCTTTTTTTATTTCTTTATTTTGCTTAGTACTTTTTTGTTTTTTTGCTTCTTTTTCTGCTTGACACATTGCTTCTTCTGCAGTTTGAATATTTAGTCTTTTCCATTGCCCCGCAATTGTTTCAATAAAATTTTTTGTTAATTTTTTATCATTTACTCTCATTACATAATCTATAAGTACATTTACAACCGCAGGTTTTAATCCAACATCAACCATCAAGTTTTCTATTATATTTAAGTCTCTTGTAGTTGGTTTTGCACCATTATATTTATTTTTTAAAAAATTATATGGTGAAACTGTTTCAAATACATATATCATCTTAGCTCTTTTGCTTTCATCTCCAATAGGATTTCTTAAATATTCTGGTTGTTTTTGATATACAAGTGATGGAAGTTTACCATTATGTTCAAATTGATAATAATTTCTTGCATTTTTTCTTAATAGGTTTTTATCAATACTACTTTTTTCATTAACAGAATTCATAATAATATTTTTAAGTTCTTCAACATCTAAATTATATATAAAAGATAAGTTTTGAATTAGTTTTCTTTCTTCCTTTGTAAATGTTTTTCTATTTAATAATCCAACTGGTAAAATAGATTCAAGTAATGAAAAATCAAATTCTTCTTCAATATTTAAATCAATTTTATGTACTTTCTTTATATCATTTAGTGCATTTTCAAACATAGTTCCAGGTATGCTTTCAAATATTTCATTAAAATTTTTTGTTATATCAGAATATTCTGATAAATTTATTTTTGGTACTTTAAAATAATTTATTATCCTTTCATATTCTTTTTTACCTACATTATTATAAAGTACAATATTTAATATTGGATGATGAAAAAAATCATTTGCACTAATTGGTGAAAATATTTCATAAACATAAGAATTAATATCACTACCAGATTTATAATAAGTTTTTATTAATCCAATAGCTTCTAATTTTTCCCTTGCAACTACTATATCTTCAAGTCTCATTCGCATATTAGTCATTAAATGATGATGCGAATTTTCTAAACTCATAAATTCATTTTTATCTAAATCTAAACATAATGTTAAATAAAGATTTATTGCTACTGTACCTATAATTGGTTGATATAACATGGTCAATATTTTAGTATCATTATTTTGAAGTATAGTTTTATTAACTACTATATAAGAGTCTGCTGGTAATATACTAACTTGATCCAT
>CANQAQ010000051.1 GCA_947589275.1 uncultured Bacilli bacterium
GTTTTAATCCATCAACATCTTGAAGACCAAAAGCTATATTCCAATATAATTGTTTTATTTTAGGATTGCTTTCTTCTAGAACTTTATCATAAGTTATTTCATCCATAGAATTACCTCCTTTTTATATAATTATTATATCAAAAAAGCATTAAGAAATCACTATTTATATTTAAATTAATTAAACCTAAATTACTAATTTTTTTAAATCAATGTTATAACTAATAAAATTTTTTTCTGAATTTTTTATGATTAAATCATTTATTATTTTTACCTCTATATCAGATAATGTTTTTATCTTAAACATATTATTAACTGCTGATTTAGAACAAATTGCCAAGCAAGATTTCCTATTTAAAGGAAAGTATATATAATCAAATTCTTCACTTGACTCAATTCTAAATATAGGATTATCTGAAGTTAGAAAATCTATATCTTTAGAAAAATAAATTTCAAAGGAAATTTCTTTACTATTTAAATATTCTATCATCATATTAATTAAATTTTTTTCGTATTTAGAATTATCGTTTTCTTTATATTGTATATATTTAAATAAATTTGATATCCATAATTTTTTTACAGTATAATCATCCATTTTCTTTTTCAATCCAAAAGCACTCATATAATATTCTATGACTTGCTTAAATATACTAAAATTGGTAAACTTTCTTGTTAATTGTACTGCTAAAAATTCAAAAAGATAGTTTTTTTGATTATCATTAATCAGAATAAATTTTTCTTTATCAGTTGTCTTCAGTTTATTTATATAATCAAGAAATTCTAACCAGTGTGTTTCATAATTTTTGCTAAAAAATATTTCAATTTTATTTTGATAATTATCATTCCACAACCTTATTACTTGTTCTCTAAAAGAACGATATCCATACCTGTTATTATTAGTTAAGTCAGTAATAATCCAGTTATCCTGATTATCTAAATCTAAATATCTACAACAATTTCTAAATTTATATGCTGAATCAATATAAATATTTTTATATCGAATAGCAAATCTAGCTTTTATACTACTAAATAATGATTCAAATAATTCAGAATATATTTCTAAACAACAATCCTGTATATTTAAAAAATATTCATCCTTATTTTGAAAATTTGTATTCTTTAAAGTCTTTAAATTTTTAATTTCATATTTTAAATTATATTTATCAAAAATATATACAGAGTTTTTTTGATTCTTAAAACACCAGGATTTTAAATAAACTTGTGGAATAATATGTGCAATCACAGCAATCACCATATATATTATATCATCCATATTTAAATTTTTAAAATTTTATGATATTATAAATAGCCAAGAAGGTGATATATTGGGAACATCGACAAGAAGAACAAATAAAAGAATAAATGATATATTGAAAAAGAATCACATAAATTCTAATGGTGAAGGAATAAATAAAATAATTTCTGAAGCATTATTTCCTAAAAGTGGAAAATCTAGGTTAAAAAACTCCATCATAAATTCTACTTGCACAAATAGTTTTATAAAGACTTTTAAAAATATTATAAATGCATCACAAAGCCTTAACGCTGATAGCAACTATGATTTTAATATTGCTAATTTTACTAGTTTGTCTAAAATTGAACAAGTAGAGAGTGTTGCTGACAGTTTATGCTTTGATGAAGATCCTATAATAAAACAAACTGTTATGAACATTTTAATGAATGAGAATTCACCAATTGAATACTTTAAAAATACCTATGAAATTTTAAAAGATTTACTAGCAGAGTATTATACAGAACAATTTGAAAAAATTTTATTTGAAGAATTGGCTAGTAATACTATAGATATGGATGATGAAGAATGTATGAAAAAAATAAAATCACAAGTAACTGAAGAATTAAATAAAACTTTTACTTACAGTGATTACCAAATAATCATAGAAAAAGAAGAAGATGAAAGTTTCTTGAAAAAAATTCTTCGAAATAAAGGAAATATTATATTAAGAGGACTAAAAATTTAATGGAAAAAAGCTACTTTGAAACATTTAACAGACATCCATATCAAGACCATTTTTCTAATAATCTATTAAATATATCTTACTATGAAAATACAATAATATTGGATTTAATAGATACATTTTATTCAATATGCTATTATGATTTTTATACACAAAGAAATGAAGACAGTAATAATATAATTTCTTTAAATATACCTGTTAATAACCTAGAACTTTTTAATAAAATAATTCCATTAATAAATCCACTAATAAAATTTATGACTAATGGTGAAACATGGAATATTACATTTTCAGAATGCAAGCAAAATAAAAATATCAAAGTAAATACTCAACTTTCTTTTGAGCCAAATTACAATAGTATAGCATTGCTTTCAGGCGGGTTAGATGCGCTTGCAGGTGCTAGTCAAGAAATTAATAATAATACAATATTTGTTACATTCTCAACTAATCGAATCGAAAAAAGTAAAGCCAAATACTCATACAACAATTATATTTCAAAGTTTTGTAATAATAGTAGTCATGTTTTTATAAATAAGCAAAATCTAAATTTTAAAACACATTTAACGCAAAGAACTAGATCATTAATATTTATCGCTTCCTGTTTAATTTATGCCGATTACTATAAAATAAATAAAATTAAAATTTATGAAAATGGAATTATGACATTAAATCCAACCTTCTATTTTAGAAGAAAAGTTACGAGAACAACTCACCCCAAAACACTTTATTATATTAACAGCATTTTAAAACAGCTTAACTTAGATATCGAAATCATAAATCCATTTAACTTTTTAACAAAAAAAGAAGTGGTTAATCTAATTCCAAATGAGTGGAATGATTTAATTAATAATACAAAAACATGTTCTAAAATGCCAGCATCAAAAGCATTTTTTAATCACAAAAACCAAGATTACTGTCATTGCGGGATTTGTGCAGCATGCATTTTAAGACAAATTTCTATATTAAATTCGTCAAAAAAAGCATTAGATGTCAAATATATTGTTCCTTATAATATATTAAACTTAAATAAAATTAAAAAGCACGAATATGATACTGGTACTATAAAACAAGAACAATACATAGAAGATTTATCTAAATATAGATATATCGAAAAAAAATCTTTAGTAGAGTATTATAAATTATTTAAAACTAACATAGATAATGGTAAAATCTTTAACTATTTAAATTTAAATCCCAAATTTTTTAAAGAAAAAAATTATATGCAATTATATAATACTATGCTTACTAA
>CANQAQ010000052.1 GCA_947589275.1 uncultured Bacilli bacterium
TCAGAAATACAAATGTAATCTTTCTCATTCATATTAGTTACGTTTATTTCAATATTTTGAACTTTTATTATCTTATTTGGCATATATTCACCTCTATTTCTATTAAATTATGTAAGATACAAATTTCAAAAAAATTTTATTTTTCAATACTTTAGAAAGTGTTTTCATAAATTCCCTTTACCCAGTCAATTCAGACTGATGTTAATCTTTTTTCTTGGTTATTTTTTTATTATTTTTATTCATTTTATTACTTTTATAAATTATTTAACTAATTATATCTCTTTGTACGTATTAATTATAACATAAAAAAAAGATAAACATAAATGTTTATCCTAATTACCATTTTTAATATCAGTTATTGTTTTATTTATAACATTTGACTGTACATTATTTATAGTATACCAACCATATTCAGTCATTGTATCATATGTATCTGCTTGTGCAGTCATAATAATATCTAATCCTTTTTTTAATAAGTTTCTTACATCTGGATTAGAACTTTCTAATGTTCCATGTACAAATACTTCAACAGTACTTTTAAGAACCAATAAATAGTTTTCCATAATTAAATTATCATTCATTTTCTTTTTCCTCCAATAAATCCATTAATTCTTTATGTAATGATTTATGATCATCTAATTGTTTTTGCATAAATGATATAAGACTATCATCTTCTAACAATTCAATTGATTCTTTAATAATTGATGCTAAATTATTTTCATGTTTAATAGCATCTTCTACATAATCTAATTCTTTTTGTGTCATAAAATTCCTCCCATTATTAATATGTATAAAATGATTTTTTTAATACAAAAAAACACATTATAAATGTGTCTATGTAAAATTATTCTACTATACCAAATTTATTTAAAGGCCAGATAACAAGTTTTGCTCTACCCATTATCATATTTTTTTTAATAACCCCTACATCATTATATCGACTATCTAAAGAATCTTTCCTATTATCTCCCATTACAAAATAGCAATCACCTGGTATTTTAGTATGACCAATATCTTGAATACTAAAATCATCAGTTACTGTTGATGGATATGGATCATTTATTTTTTCACCATTTATATATAATTTATTATCTTTATACTCAATAGTTTCTCCTGGGAGTCCAATTACTCTTTTTATAATTTTTTTATCTCCTTCATTTATAACAACTATATCAAATCTTTGTATATCTTTTTTCTTATATACAATCTTATTTAATATCATTATCTCACCATCAGATAAAGTTGTATTCATACTTGAGCCATCAACTCTAAATGGATCTATAAGAAATACTCTAATTAATACAACAGCTAATATTATTAATATATAACTAATTAATGTTTTTACAAAATCATTTGAAAAAAATTCTTTTACCCTCATCATATTCTTTCCTCCAAAATCAAAAATAAGACCATGAAAGTCTTATTTTCTTTCTTTTATTCTATAAGTACCAATATAACCTCTTAAGAAATTCAATTTTGCTCTTGTTGCTCTACCTTTTCTTACAACAGTTATTTTATCAATTTTTGGTGAATTAACTGGGAAAATTCTTTCAACACCAATTCCTGAAGACATCTTTCTAACAGTAAAAGTTTCAGATACTCCTCCACTTCTTTTTGCTATACAAACACCTTCAAATGCTTGAATTCTTTCTCTTTTTCCTTCAATAATTCTAACATCAACTCTAACAGTATCACCTACTCTAAATTCAGGGATGTTAGGATTAATCTGTTTTTTAGTAATTTCATCAATAATATTACTCATACAAATATCACTCCTTTTTTTATCCAGCAATCATATATTAATAAACAGCGGATTGCTTTCCGTAATTTCAATTCTAACATAATATAATATAAAAAGCAACTACTTTTTATAATAATTTACTCTAGTCTATTTTTTAATTCACACCTATTTATAATAGATAAATATTTAAAATATAAATTTACAAAGTCAATATTTTTAGTTTTCTTAATAAATTTCATTAATTTTTCTTCATTGTTAATAAATATATCAATATATTTTTTTACGAATTTACTTATTTTTTTATTTTCTTTATAATTTGGAAATAGGTTTGTTACATTAACTAAAAATTCTTGTGCAAGTTTTGTATTATTATATATGGTATCATCATTTTTTACTACTTTTGTTAAACAAGTTAAAAACATATTACTAACAAGCATAGATTCTATTTCTTCTTTTATATTACTATCAGAATCTTCATAAATTTCTTTAACTTTACTTGATGCATCTATATAACATAAATGCTTTTTCCCTAAAGTGTTTACTAAAGAATTAGGTCTTTGATAATAAATATATACTACTTTATTCATAAATACATAATTTTTTATTCTTTTTTTAATTTGATGTTCTAAAACCATATCTTCATAACATTTTAGATTTTCATCAAATAAAAGTCCTTCAAATAAACTCTTTTTTATAAGTTTACCTGTTATATATGTTGACATATTTAATAACTTAGGATTTTCTTTTAAACTACCCAAAATCAATAATTTCTTTGGGACTTTTTTTTCAGTAAAACTAACTATTTTACCTTTTTTATTTATATAATACAACATATGATAACTATCTATAAAATCAGAATTATATTTTATACTAATATCAATCATTCTTCTTACTGCATCTTTGGTTAAAAAATCATCACTATCTACAAAAACAATATATTTACCTGTTGCAGCTTTTAAACCAATATTTCTAGCTGCACTAACACCTTTATTTTGACTTTGATAAAATGGTATTATCCTATTATCTTTATCTGCATATTTTTTAATTATTTCTTTTGTATTATCAGTTGATGCATCATCTATTATAATTATTTCTATATCTTTATAAATCTGATTAATTAAACTATTCAAACAAGTAGATAAATCTTTCTCACCATTATAAACGGGTACTATTATACTTACTTTCATAGAATCACCTTTTCAGCTAATAATATACCATATTTTGGAAACCATATCAAATA
>CANQAQ010000053.1 GCA_947589275.1 uncultured Bacilli bacterium
AATTTAGCATTATTAACATCTTTTTCAATTTGTTTACTATATCTTTCTTCCTCACTAAATATACATCCACAATACTTTTGCATATAAAAGCTCATAGTTCTTGCTTTATTTTGGCCTTCTCTAAAAAAAGGTCTAAAATCATAATAATAAAATTTAATATTATATTTTTTAGCAAGTTCCATGCCTATTTGAATAATTTTTTCATGATTTTGATATGGACTAATTAATAATGTTGTACAAAAAGCATCATAACCATTTTCTTTAGCATATTTAGCTGTTTCATTTAATCTTACTGTATAACAATATGAACATCTATTATCTAAATTATTAATAACATTCTTAGTAAAATTTCTTAATCCATATTCTTCTTTGTATATAACATCAAGATTTATCATAGAACTATATTCTTTTAAACAATCCCTTCTATTTTTATATTCAATATAAGGATGAATATTTGGATTATACCAAAATCCAGTAATATCAATATTATTTTCCCTTAACTTTTCTATACACATAACACTACATGGTGCACAACAAATATGTAATAATAATTTCATAATACTTCCCCATTTCATCGTCTATTATATATTATTTTAAAAAGAATGTCAGTATTTATTAAAAGAAAAATGCTCTTTTGAGCATTTACATAATATTATCTCCATTAAATATATCTGATAAATTTCTTAAAAATAATTCTACTATGTTAGCTTTCTGCATATCTTTATCAATTGTAACATTTATTTTATATAATTCTTTATTATTTTCATATATAGTTAAATTTCCAACAATATCACCTTTTTTTATTGGTAGATCAATTTGATTTGTATGTAATTTATATGTTAATTTTCTATCTTTACTTCCTTTTTTATTTAATATATTTATATCCTGGATAGGTACTACATTTATTTTTCCATTTTTACTTTTATTATTTTCTAAAACTCCAACTTTAGTCTTTGTTGTCAAAAAATTTTTTACTGTATATAAATTAAAACCATAATCTAACATTTTAGTCATCTCTTCATTTCTTTTTACACTTGTTTCTTCTCCCATTATAACTCCAATTAATCTCATATCATTTTTCTTTGCAGTTGCAGTTAAACAATATCCTGCTTCTTCTGTATACCCAGTTTTAAGGCCATCCATCCCATCATATGTTTTAATTAGTTTGTTTGTATTAACAAGCCAAAATTTTTTATTTGTATCTTGTCTTAAATAAGTTTCATATATTCCAGAATATTCTAATATTTTTTTATGTCTTACAAGCTCTTTTGCCATTTGAGCCATATCATATGCTGTACTATAATGATTTGCTTCATCTAAACCTGTAGCATTTTTAAAATTTGTATTTTTAAGTCCCATTTTTTTAACTCTTTCATTCATTTTAAATACAAAAGCTTGTTCAGTTCCAGATATTCTTTCAGCTAATGCAACTACTGCATCATTTGCAGATCCAACACATATACCTTTAAGCAAGTCATTAACAGTCATTTCTTCACCAGCCTCTAGGTAAATTTGTGATCCTCCCATAGATGCTGCAGTTTGACTTATTTTTATCTTTTCATCTAAATCTAGTGCACCTTTTTCTATTTCTTCCATTATTAATATTAAACTCATAATTTTAGTCATTGATGCTGGGGCATATCTTTCATTTTCATTAGACGAATGTATTATTTCTCCAGTTGTTGATTCAATTAAAATTGAACTTTTTGCACTTTCTGCAAGTCCTACATCTTCAGCTTTTACATTTATCATAAATATAAATGAAATTAATAATAATAAAATAAATTTTTTCATATTACACCTCTAATAAAAAATATGTTAATTTTTTAAAAAAATAACAAATTATATTTATTGATTTATTATATCTTTATTGTTATAATTAAAATAATAAGGGGAAGTAAAATTATGAGTAAAAAACCTAATTATAAACTAAGACGTAATTTAGCAAAAATATTTCTTATACTACTTGTATTAACACCTATATTAATAATCAATAAAAACAAAATATTACATGCACCACTTTACATTTTCAATATTAAATACTCTAAGACTATAGATGCTATGTTTGAAGTAGATTATGATAAAAAGGAGTTAAAAAATACATTAAAATATCTAAAAGAAAAAAATAAAATAAATAATGAAACTGCAAATTATATATTAAAAATACATGATCTTGGTTATAGTAATTATGTTATTGATTATGTAATTAGAAATTTAAATAAAAATCAAATTACGGATTTTTTATCAAGAAAATATAATAAAGATTTTGAAGAATATATAAAATTAGACTTTTTTTCATATAAGAAATATGATAGATATTTAAATTATGCTAAAAAGAATAAAGATTTAAGTATTGATGATATAGTAACTAGAATAGAACTTAATTTAGATAAAACTTATTATGATGATAGTACTATAGTTAAAAATCCTGATGATATTACTGTACTTACCAATAAATATTTAGAAATACCAGAAGATTATGAACCAACTGATTTAGTTGATATGGATGATAAATATGCAAATAATATGTATTATACTAAACAACTTAGAAAAGAAGCATATGATAAATTTGTAGAGATGTGCGAAGATTCAAGAAAAGATGGTATAAATTTCTATGCAGAATCTGCATATAGAAGTTATAACTATCAAAATACTATTTATAAAAATTATGTATATGATAATGGGCAAGAAGAAGCAGATAAATATGCTGCAAAACCAGGCTTTTCAGAACATGAACTTGGACTTGCAATTGATTTAGCTAACATATGGACAATTACAACAAAAGGAGAAGAATATGCATGGCTTTCTAAAAATGCATATAAATATGGTTATATAATACGATACAAAGAAGAATGGGAAGATATAACAGGATATGCTGCTGAATCATGGCATATCAGATATGTCGGTGTAAAACATGCTACAATGATTCACAAAAAAAATATTCCTTATGAAGAGTATTATATAAAATATATAAAAAA
>CANQAQ010000054.1 GCA_947589275.1 uncultured Bacilli bacterium
TTCCTTGACACATACATCATAACATAAAAACGTACTTTTATCAAGTACGTTTTCTATCTTTACTCGAAAGTCCGAGTTTTAATATTTAAAATTATGCTATAATTTTTATAGTTGAAATTGATATATTTATCAATTTTGAAAACATACTTGCTTATTGACAAACCATAAGTAATATAAGTAACCAATTTTTTAAATAAATATATTTTTTTCTAAATATTATGCTATAATATACAAACAATAAAAGAGGTTATTATGAAAAAAATTCTTGAACTATTAAAAAAAACAAAAACTTGTCAAGAATATGAAGAAAATAATAACATAAATACAATTGCAAACTCACTTGGGCTAAAATTATGTTACCATAATTTAGAAAAAATAAAAAAAGAATATACTAATGCATTTGAAATCTCTAATAATTTAGTTTATTTTTATCCATTAAATGATGGTTATCCAACATGTAGTTTTGAATTTTATCAAAATGGTAAATTAATAATAGATAATGATAAAGAATATAGTCAAATATCTAATTTAGATGATATTATTTTGCAAATGGTAAGAATATTTAATCAATCACTTGATAAAGGAATTGTATTAGATCCTTATTATTTTATGCTTGAATTAACAGATAAAGTACGTAAAAACTATAATGGTAGTGCTAATCTAATTATTACTGAAAAAGCAATTAGAAATCAAAAATTGAATTATGAAAATTTTGATGAGGCACAAAAACATTTTATTAATCATTTTTTAGACCATTTTATTGGTTGGAATTTTGGCTTATCAGTTAATAGAAATGAAACGTTGAAAAAAAATTAGAAGAATTAAATGAAAAGGTTATTGATATGGGCATTAGAGAATATGCTGGTACAGGATTTCAAGTATATGGCACCGAAGATGAAGTAACTAATGGTTTACAACACTATATATTACCAATTGAAAAATGTTCTAAAATAACTAAAATAAAACATATATAAAAGTTGTTGTACTCCTTCCTTTAGGCACCTTAAAGAAGAAGTACGACAAACTTTAATTATTACAAATATCTATAAAATATTTAAATATATTATTCATATTTTCATCAATTTTATATAAACTTTCTGGATGAAATCTTACACCCATATAAAATTTTTTATTTTTTGATTCCAATACTTCAGCATAGCCGTCTTCGCAAGTTGCTACTTTTTCTAATAAGGGCCAACTATCAACTGTTTTTTTATGTCTTGAATTTACTCTTATTTCTTTTTGCTTAACAATATCATAAAATTTGGAAGATGGATTAATATATATATTATGGACATATTTTTCTGTTATTTGATTATGTTTTTCGGGATTAGAAATTTTATATGTCGTACCACCAAGTGCTCTAACTATGACATTTTGCCCACAACATATACCTAAAGTTGGAATATCATGATCATAACAATATTTTGCTACTATCATTTCGTAGTTATCACATGCTCCTCCACCCTGAAATATAATTCCATTACAAAGATTAATTTGTGTAATTAATGAATTATATTCTTCTTTTGATAGATTGTTAACCCAATTATCTTGTACATCTAATTTTTCATCTTTTGGCAATAATATTCCAATCGCTATTGCTCCATTATCGAATATAGCTTGTTTAATTTCATCCCTTATATAAGTATCAGGCCTAATTGAATCTTTATTATAGTGTTTTGATACTATTCCTATTATAACTTTGTTCATTCAAAACCTCCTTTAAAATATTTTAGATTATATAAAAATTTCTACTTATAATTTTATCATAAATTTTAGTATTTTAAAACTCGAGCTATAAAAGTCCGAGTTTGGTATCTATCTAGTACGAGTGACGTAGTTATCTACAACTTTTTTAATAATTGAATTTCTTTATTTTGACTTAAACTCTCTGTAATAGTCATATTTTCAGTCTTTAATAAAGATAATTTTTCAAATAAATAACAAATATCTAATTGCTCTTCAAACTCATGTTCATAAGTAGATAACGTTTGTTTAAATCTAGGATCTGATATACTAGAATAAACTTTGGAAGCAATATTATTTTTCATCTCTTGATTTTTTTCTTCGGCTATTATTTTCGCATCTTCATAAGAATCAAACAATTTAGAAACGACATCAACTGGATAAGGATTATAATTAAAATCATAATTTATGGTAACTCTTTCTCCTATATATTGATCATCATTACGTAATGATGTTTTTAAAGTATCTAAATCCTTATAAGGAAATATCACTTTATGAAAAAGTTTACTACTTCCATCTGAAAAATATTTGATAGAAGATTCAACTACCCAACATTTTGAAACAATATATCCTCTAACAATATCTTTATAATTAGTAATATAGCCACCCTTTTCTTTTAATTCTAATATAGCATATTTTATTGGAAAATTATTATCTATACTCATAAAAATCACCTATTAGTATTATAACATAATTTAAGATTACTAAAAAAATTTTAGCATAATTTTATTAGGAATACTTAGTTAGTTTAGGTACTATTCTCCTTTACTTTTTAAAGTGGAAGGAGGTGAAGTTATGAGAAAACAAGAGAAATGTCTTTGTACGATCATAATACTCCTTATTATTGTGATTTTAATCATATTAATAAAAATAGTACCAACTGTATAAGTCGGTACTAACCT
>CANQAQ010000055.1 GCA_947589275.1 uncultured Bacilli bacterium
GAGTACCAACCAGAACTTTTACTATCATTTTCTCCTCCGTTAGGATTTGAAATATATACCATATCATTATCATCTGTAGCAAGTAATACCATATAATGAGAAGTAGTAGTCCAACGATTATTATTAGGTTTATTCCAAACACAAATTAAAATAGGTCTATTTGTCTTTAAATGTTCATCTAGTTTTTCTTTTGACAAGTGTACGCTATCATAGTAAAAGTCAGTATTTTTAATATTAAAAGTATTAGTTAGTTCTTTTGATATAGTTTCATTATCTAAAACAGGATAATACTTTTTCCTAAGATCTTCAGGGGTATAATTTTTATTATAACCACTTAATATAGTTGCTATTGCAGTAATACCACAACCATTTTCACTCATTGTTCCACCCCAATATTGTTTATTACTCCAAGAAGAATTATTATTTTGTTTGTATTCTATATATTTTTTTTGATGGTCTTGCATAGTTGTAAATGTGGTAAAATAACCATCTTTATTTTTAACTTTTTCCTGACCGATTCCAGAGTAATTATCATTTGTATCTTGTTTAATAGTTTTATATGCTGAATTATCAGCAATTTTTGAAATAGATGTGTTTAAATTAGAAGATACATCATTAAATAAGTTATTTTTTATACATATACATATTACAATAATTATAATTAATAAAATTAAAATTCTTTTCTTATTTATTTTTTTTGTTTTTTTCTTCATTTGAAATCCCTCCTATAACTTGTTTATATTATAATCATAAAGAGAAAAATAAGTTTTAAGAAAACATTAAATAAATCTTAACATTTTCTTACATTTTGTCGAACCTGTGGAATTTATTGATTTATTATGATAGAATATCAATTAATAGAAAAGGGGAAAATATGAATATTTTAGTATTAGATGATGAAAAAGAAATTGCAGATTTAGTAGAAGTTTATTTGAAAAATGAGAATTATAATGTTTTTAAATATTACAATTCTGATGAAGCAATACAATGTATTAATAGCCAAAAATTAGATTTTGCAATTTTAGATATAATGATTAAAGATATTAATGGGTTTGAAATATGCAAGATGATAAGAGATAAAGGATTAAATTTTCCAATAATAATGTTAACTGCTAAAATAGAAGATAAGGATAAAATACAAGGATTAACAATAGGAGCAGATGACTATATTACAAAGCCATTTAATCCATTAGAGCTTATAGCAAGAGTAAAGTCTGCATATAGAAGATATACAAAATATAATGAAAAGATGGAAGAAAATACTATTTATATAGATGGGTTAGAAATAGATCAAGATAAACATATTTGCAAGTTATATGATAAGAAGGTAGAATTAACACCAATGGAATTTGATATATTATTGTATTTAGCACAAAAAAGAGGAAATGTAGTTAGTTCTGAAGAATTATTTGAAAAAGTTTGGAAAGAAAAATATCTGGAAAGCAATAATACAGTAATGGTACATATAAGGAGAATAAGAGAAAAACTAAAAGAAGATAGTAAAAAACCTAAATTTATAAAAACGATATGGGGAGTTGGATATAAAATTGAATAATAAAGAATTTATAAAACTAAAAAATAGTTTATCAATAAAATGTGTTGTAAAAATAATATTATATAGTATAGTATCTATAATTATAATGACAATGTTAGTTGATGGATTTTATAATGATGAACTAGCTGAATCTATGTCAAAATTTAATAGGGAAATGTATTATTGGTGCATAAATAACAAAACATTACTTATGGGGTTATCATATTTAATTATTTTTACAATTATATCATTTATTGTTATTAGAAATTCTAATAACAATATGGTAGAAATAATATCTGCAATGGATAAAATAATAAATAATCCAGAAGAAGAAGTTAAATTATCAAATGATTTAATTGTATTAGAAAATAGACTTAATAATATCAGAATAAATTTAGTAACAAATAGAAATAAAGCAAAAGAAGAAACACAAAAGAAAAATGATTTAATAATGTATATGGCTCACGATTTAAAAACGCCATTAACCTCTGTAATAGGATATTTAAGTTTATTAACACAAGAAAAAGAAATCTCCAAAAATATGCAAGAAAAGTATATGAATATAGCTTTAGAAAAATCAATTAGACTAGAAGATCTTACAAATCAGTTTTTTGAAATAACTAGATATAATTTGCAGGAAATCCCTATTACTAAGAGTAAAATAGATTTGTCTTTTTTAATGGAACAATTAGTAGATGAGTTTTATCCAATGTTGCAAGAGAAGAATTTAAAATGCGTTATACATAAACCAGAACATATATTTTTTCTAGGAGATGGAGATAAATTAGCAAGAGC
The DNA here is from genome assembly GCA_947589275.1 of uncultured Bacilli bacterium. Lineage (GTDB taxonomy): Bacteria > Bacillota_I > Bacilli_A > RF39 > UBA660 > CAG-433. The sequence goes on from CANQAQ010000055.1 coordinate 2,330, forward strand.
GTTTGGAAATTTAATAAAAAATGCAATTAGTTATAGTTATGAAAATACAAATATAGAAATTGAAGTATTACAAAATGAAAATAGGGTAAATATTAGTTTTAAAAATAAAGGGGATAAAATTCCTAAATATAAATTAGATAAAATATTTGATAAGTTTTATAGAGTAGATGAATCAAGAACAAGTAGTACAGGAGGAACAGGATTGGGATTAGCAATAACAAAAGAAATAATAGAACTACATAATGGAACAATTAAAGTTAAGAATGATGATGAATACATAGAATTTAATATTGAATTT
>CANQAQ010000056.1 GCA_947589275.1 uncultured Bacilli bacterium
ATCCATTTGAACCCATCTATTATCTATATATACTTCTAACCATTGATGAGTCCATTGATTAGCATTTATGTGTTTACACTGCAATCCACCATATTCACATAATATCATTGCGGCTTTACAAAATCCAGAGCATGCGGCTATTTTAAGAACTAATGCAGCATATGCTTCATTACCAAAATTTGTTTTATATGCTTCATTACTTTGATTTAACTGACGATCAACATTTGTATATAGATAATCAGCAATTGCTTGTGCCTTTTGTAAATCACTCATACCAGATCTAAATATTTGATTAGCAACTCTTCTTGCTTCATTTCTTGCAATAGCTAATCTTCCACTAACTGTACTTGTATCACTTTGTGATGCAGAATTACCTGAATTACTACTACTACTATTACTATAATTATTTTTATATGATACTGTAGGTTTAGCTTTAACATCAACTTGCATATCTTGCTCTGTTTTATTTCCATTTTTATCTACTGCATATATTTTAACTATATAAGTTCCTACTTTTGAAGTATCAACTTGTCCATCAACTTTTACTTCTATATTACCTTCTCTTTCGTCAGTTGCAGTTATCCCTTCTAATAAATTTAAATTGTTACCAACTATTATTGTTTTATTACTTACCCCATTTAGTACAGGTGCTATTGTATCTTTTATAGTTAAAGTTATTTTTTTATGATTATTAATTTTTCTATTATGTTCTTTTATAATTTTATATTTATAGTTCTTTTTTAGATATATATCTATATTCATATTACCAACTTTTTCAAATTTTATGTTACTATCTTTATTAATTTTATTTTTGTTAATGTATATTTCTATATTAGTATTTTTACTTAACTTTTTTTCATTTACTAAATTATTTTTTAATTCATCATATGACCAAGTTGTTAGAAATTCTATATCATTTTTATAATCAATAAATGCAGTTTGATTTTGCTTTTTAATCTTTTCAATATTATTTTCATAAATTGTTTTTTCTCGTTCTATAAGATAACAAAAAATTGCTAGGATTATAACTAATATTACTACAAATATAATTATTAATTTTTTAATATTTCTTTTTTTATTTATATTTTGTTTTTCATCATCACTATTAATAACTTGTTCTTTATTTTTTTTCACTAGTATCACCATCCTAATTATTATTTTAAATCAAGTAAAAAATATTATCAATGTATTTAAACACATTTTTACTACTTTTCTACCACGATTAATTTTGTATTAAAATCTAATTAATAAGTTCTCTTTTTATAAATATATAGATTAATTTCTATTAAATTTCAATTAGTAAATAGGTAATTATTGATATTTATTGTACAATATGTTATATATACTTTATAGAGTGGACAAAATATATTTTTTTAAAGAAATAAGATATTAATAATTTTATTCAAGTGTTCTAATATAATATGTTTAATAATAAAACTATATCTAATAAATAAAATGGAGGTGTGATATGAAAGTATTAAGTTTAACAGAACCTTATGCTACTTTAATAAAGGAAGGTAAGAAGTTAATTGAAACACGAAGTTGGAAAACGAATTATAGAGGAGAATTATACATTCATGCTAGTGCTACTAAAATTTCAAAAGAATCTAAAGAAAATAAAGAATTAATGAAGTTGATTAATAATACACAATTAAATTTTGGAAATATTATTTGTAAGTGTAATCTAGTTGATTGTATTTATATGACAAAGGATTATGTAGAAAATATGAAAAAAAATAATTATCAAGAATATATTTGCGGAGAATATGAAGAAGGAAGATATGCTTGGGTGTTAGATAATATAGTACCATTAAAAACACCAATAAAAGCAAAAGGACAACTTAATATATGGAATTATTATAATGAATTAGAAATTATGAACCTAATGAAAGATATTGAATATGGTTGGATTGACAAAAATAACATTAAACATAATTTTGTAGATGAAACATATTCAAATAATTATGTTTTGCAATCACCAAATGAAGTTATAAAAAATAAAATTGGTGTATGTTGGGATCAAGTAGAACTTGAAAGATATTATTTTAAAGGTAATGATTGGAATATAAAAACTTATTTTTTAGTTTATTATGATAGTGATAAATGTTCAAAGCATACCTTCTTAACCTTTGAAAAGAACAATAAATATTATTGGTTCGAACACTCATGGGAAAAATTTAGAGGAATACATGAATATAATACTGAAAAAGATTTATTATTAGATATAAGAAATAAGTTTATCAAATACGAGTTAAATAACGATTATGTTTCAAAAAATCTTGTATTACATGAATATAAAAAACCAAAATATCATATTTCGGTACAAGAATTTTATAATCATTGTGATTACGGAAGATATATTGATTTTAACACTTTGTACAATTGATTAATAAAATTCTAAAATAATTAATAATTTATTTTAAAAGAAAAAATGATTAAAATACCAAAGTGTTGCTCGCTTATAAAAACTAAACATCGCAATTAGCACGATGATTTTTACTTTTTTT